>RFPF01000100.1 GCA_009926295.1 Planctomycetia bacterium | reverse complement strand
TGCCCGCCGGCCTCGACCGCACGGGCGTCGAGCGGATCGTGCGCGAGATCATGCTGCGCTCGCGAGGCACGCCTCCGTCGCAGGCCGCACGCGACCCCGGGAAGGCCGGCGAGCCGAAGCTCGTCGTGAGCATCTCGGCCCGCCACTGCCACCTCACCGACGAGCACGTTGAAAAACTCTTCGGCCCGGGCTCCAAGCTCACGCCGCACAAGAATCTCTACCAAGACGGCTTCTACGCCGCCGAGCAGACCGTGATGGTGGTGGGGCCCAAGCGAAAAATGCTGCCCACCGTGCGCGTGCTCGGCCCCACGCGCAAGGCCTCGCAGGTGGAGCTTGCGTTCACCGACGGCATCTCGCTCGGCATCGACCTGCCGGTGCGGCCCAGCGGCAAGATCACCGGCACGCCCGGCTGCGTGCTCGTGGGCCCCGCGGGCGCCGTGGAACTCGGCGAGGGCGTGATCCGGGCCGAGCGGCACGTGCACATGAGCCATGCCGATGCCGCCCACTTCGGCGTCAAGGATGGCGACCGGATGAGCCTGCTCATCAAGGGCACCTGCAGCACCGTGTTTCGCGACCTGCTCGTGCGGGCCGACGCCACGAGCAAGCTCGAGGTGCACATCGACACCGACGAAGGCAATGCGGCCGATCTCGACCACGCGGAGAGCGCCGAGCTTTTGAAGCAGACCTGACGCGCCGTAGGACAGGCTTCAGCCTGTCACAACAACAAGAACAACACATACACGAAGCACTCGACAGGCTGAAGCCTGTCCCACATATGACACACGACCGTTTTTCCGGCGCGTGCCGGACGGTCAGCGGGAGCCAAGCCCGCAGGACGATGGCTGGATGACACAGGAGCGATGCAACAGATGGCGAAGAACGTTGAAGCCCTCGGCATGATCGAGGTGAAGGGGTTCGTCACGCTCGTCGAAGCGGTCGACGCGATGATGAAGGCGGCGAACGTCACCTTCATGGGTTGGGACAAGATCGGCAGCGGACTCGTGACGGCGTTCGTCTCGGGCGACGTGGCCGCGGTGAAGGCGGCGACCGACGCGGGTGCGGCGGCCGGCGGCCGGGGATCGGTGATGTGGTGAGCGTGCAGGTGATCGCCCGTCCGCACGAGGACATCGGCATCGTCCTGCCCGCGAAGGCCTGAGTGTTGTCTGCGGTTCGAGTTGTCACCCGATTCATTTCTCACACACAAGGAACGTTCATGAACACGGCAATCGGTCTTCTGGAAACCAAGGGACTCGTGGGCCTCGTCGAGGCCACCGACGCGATGGCCAAGGCGGCCAACGTGAAGATTCTGAAGCGCATCAGCATCGGCAACGCCTACGTGGCGACGGTCGTGCAGGGCGACGTGGGGAGCGTGCGGGCGGCCGTCGAGGCCGGCGCCAACGCGGCCCAGCAGGTGGGCGAACTCGTCGCCAGCCACGTCATTCCGCGTCCGGCCGAGTCACTCGTCGCCGCCTTTTTCAGCTAGTTTCACGCAGGCACGGCCATCCATGGCCCGTGCCTGCTTGGCAACCCTCCGGTTGCTGGCGTGAAGCGTCGCCTCCAGCGACGCCGCCCAACTACCGGAGAGTCATTGGGAAGTTGAATGAAAATTCTCGTCGCGAATCTCGGGTCCACGAGCTTCAAGTACCGACTGTTCGACCTGCCTGAGAAGGTGGGATCGAACGACGGCGAACGGGAGCTTGCGCGCGGAGGCGTCGAACGCATCGGCGCGGCTGAAAGCCGCGTCTATGCCACGGCCGGCTCCACGAAGCTCGAAGCCGTGAGACAAGTGCCCGACCACGCCGTGGCTCTCACGGCGGCGCTCGAGCAGCTGACGGCGGAGGGTGGCCCCCTGAAGAGCGTCGACGAGGTCGCGGCGGTGGGCTTCAAGGCAGTGCACGGCGGCCGCGTGAGCGGCGTCGTGCGGGTCGGCCCCGACGTCCTCGCGGCGATGGAGGAGATGGCGGCAGTGGCTCCGGCTCACAACCCGCCCTACGTGAAGGCGATGCGACTGCTCGGGGAACGGCTGCCCGCCGTGCCCCTCGTGGCGGCGTTCGAGACCGGCTTCCACGCCACGATTCCCGACCGCAACGCCCTCTACGCGGTGCCGGCGGAATGGGTCGAGAAGCATCTTGTGCGGCGCTGGGGCTTCCACGGCGCGAGCCACCGGTTCGTGGCGACACGCCTCGGCGAACTCGTGCCGGGCGCACAGCCGCTGCGGGCGGTCTCGTGCCATCTGGGCGGGTCGAGCAGCGTGTGCTGGATCCGCGATGGCAGGAGCGTGGGCAGTTCGATGGGGATGAGCCCGCAGTCGGGGCTTCCCCAGAACAACCGGGCTGGCGACTTCGATCCCTTCGCGCTCCTGCACGTCGCGAAGCAGACGGGTCGCGGGTTCGAGGATCTGCTCGTCGAGCTGTCCGGGAAAGCCGGACTTGCCGGGATGTCGGGCACCTCGGGCGACATGCGCGACCTCGAGGAGGCCGCCGCGGCCGGCAGCCGGCGGGCGCAGACGGCGATCGACGTCTACGTGGCGTCGATCCGGCACTGGCTCGGCGCGGGGATCGTGGAGCTCGGCGGCCTGGATGCAATAGCCTTCGCCGGTGGCATCGGGGAGAACTCGCCGCTGACGCGGGCGGCGGTGCTCGCGGGCCTCGAGGACCTCGGGATCGAGATCGATTCGCAGGCCAACGACGCGAAGGCGGTGACCGAGCGCGAGATCGGGGCCAGGACCGCCCGCGTGAAGGTGTGGGTGATTCCCACGAATGAAGAGCTGATCGTGGCCCGGCAGACCCGCGACCTGCTGGCCGACGGCCCGCACGCAGCTTCGCACACACACAAGAGAGGTGGCTGATGTTCGTCGCCCTGGTGACTGGATCCGTCGTGGCCACGCAGAAGACCGAGTCGATGACTGGCCACAAGATGCTCGTCGTGGAGCCCTACCGGCTCGACGAAAAGACCCGCGACCGGCTCGTCTCGACCGGACGCACGTTCATCGCCGTCGATACGCTCGGCGCCGGCGAGGGCCAGTTCGTGCTGGTCACGCAGGGCTCCAGCGCCCGGCTCACGCCAGAAACGAAGTCCCTCCCGATCGACGCCGTGATCATCGGGCTCGTGGACACCGTCCGCATCCAAGGCAAAGAAGTTTTCAACCGGAAGTAACCCATGTCCACCGCCACCCCCGACATCGCTCAAATAGTCCGCCAGGTCATCGCCGAACTGGCCGCCAACCCCGCGGCGACACCTCCCTCCCACGCATCCAGCCAGGGAGGCTCCCTCTCCGGCGCCCACGGCATCTGCGGCAGCGTGGATGAGGCCGTCCGCGCCGCCCAGGAAGCCTTCGAACAGTTGGAAAAACTCGGCGTCGAGGGGCGCAAGAAGGCCATCGCCCACATCCGCCGGATCGCCATCACCGACGCCGAGGAACTCGGCCGGATGGAATTCGAGGAGACGAAGATCGGCCGCCTCGAGCACAAGATCGAGAAGCTCAAGGTGCTCGGCGAGAAGGTGCCAGGCGTGGAGTTCATGACGAGCGAGGTGTTCAGCGGCGACCGCGGCCTGGCGGTGATCGAGCACGCCCCGTTCGGCCCGATCGCCGCGATCACGCCGGTCACGCATTCACTGCCCACGATCGCCTGCAACGCGATCAACATGATCGCCGGCGGCAACACGGTCGTCGTCAACCCGCACCCAAGCGGGCGGAAGATCGCCGCGGAGGGCGTGCGGCGGTTCAACCAGGCGATCCACCGCGACATCGGCATCGACAATCTCGTGACGATCATCGCCGAACCGACGCTCGAATCGGCCGGAGCGCTCTTCAACCACCGCGGCATCAAGTTGATCTGCGTGACCGGGGGCCCGGCCGTGGCGAAGGCGGCGCTCCAGTCGCCGAAGCGGGCGATCGTCGCCGGCCCGGGCAATCCGCCCGTGGTCGTGGACGAGACGGCCGACCTCGACAACGCCGCCCGCTCGATCATCGCGGGCGCCGCCTACGACAACAACCTCCTCTGCATCGGCGAGAAGCAGGTGTTCGTCGTGGCGAGCGTGTTCGACCGGATCATGGCCGCGATGGAAAAGGCCGGGGCCCTGCGGCTCTCTCCCCAGCAGGTCGACGCCCTCACCAAGCGGGCGATCGTGATGACCGGGGAGGGCGCGCATCGCCACTGGGTACCCTGCAAGGATCTTCTCGGAAAGGATGCGTCGCTCCTCGCCCGGGCCGCCGGGGCCACGGCCCGCGACGGCCTGGAGCTCGTGTTCGGCGAGACCGACGTCGACAACCCGTTCGTGCCCACCGAGCAGATGATGCCGTTCCTGCCGTTCGTCCGCTGCAAGGACGTGGACGAGGCGATCCAGCGGGCCCACGAGAGCGAGCACGGCTTCCGCCACACGGCGATCATCCACTCCAACAACGTCCGCACGATGACCCGGATGGGCCGGCTGCTCGACACGACGCTGTTCGTGAAGAACGGCCCGAGCGTGGCCGGCCTCGGCCTCGGCGGCGAGGGATATCTCTCGTTCTCGATCGCCACGCCGACCGGCGAGGGCGTGACCACGCCGCTCACGTTCACCCGGCAGCGCCGCTGCACGCTCGTCGACGACCTGCGCGTCCTCGGGAGTGCCACCTGAGGACGGGCCCTCCGGCCCGTCGGACCACCATCAGCACCGTTCGACAGCACACCACCCAATGCAACTCGCCCGCATCCTCGGCACCGCGACCGCCACCGTGAAGCACAAGTCGCTCGACGGCTCGAAGCTCCATGTCGTGCAGCCGCTGATGGCGGACCGTACAACGCCCGATGGCGACCCGCAGCTGGCGATCGACACCGTCGCCGCGGGAGTCGGCGACATCGTGATGATCACGAGCGACGGCCGGCTGCTCCGGGAGGTGCTCCACACGGAGGCGACACCCGCCCGCTGGAGCACGATCGCGCTCATCGATGAGCCAAGCCGAGAGCGGGGAGCACGACGATGACGCACGACCCCGAAACGATCCGCCGTCTCGTCGCCGAGGTCATCGCCCGGCTCACTGCGCCCGCTGCGGCTTCGGTGGCTCCGGCTCTGGCTCCGGCATCGACCTACGGCCAACCGCAGGCGGCCGGCGGGGTCGCCCTCACCGACAAGGTGGTGACGCTCGCCAGCCTCGAGCGGCTTCCGGCCGGCACGGCCCGCATCGTCGTAGCTGCCGGGGCCGTCGTCACGCCCTCGGCCCGCGAGCATGCCCGCGACTCTGGGATCGAAATCGTGCGAGGCAGCGCCGCTACGGCAACCAAGCAGCCGGCTACCCCGCCGTTCATCGTGGCCCACGCCGAGTGCGGCAGCGATGCCGCCGGCCGCTGTGCGACGATCGCACGCAGCGTTCCTGGAGCCCAACAACTGCCGGCGACGGGCCTCGCCGACGTCGTGGCGGCGATCGCCACCCACGCCTCGCGCGACGGCGCCCGTGGCCTTCTGCTCTCGAGCCGCCCGGCGGCCGCCGTCGTGCTCGCAAACCGCTCGGCGGGCCTGCGGGCCGTGACCGCCCGCGACGCCGCCAGCCTGCTCGCCGCCGCGGCCGAGTGCAGCGCGAATCTCGTCGTCGTCGATCCCAAGGCATTTTCAGTCGTGAGCCTCGACCGCGTGTGCGGCGAGTTCGCCCGCCGCGACCTCGGCCCCGCCCCGGCGGAGCTCGCGGCCGCCCCGACGCCCTGCGCCTGCAAAGGCCACACCCACTAACTCGATCGCCCCCATGCGACTCGGAAAAACCATCGGCACCGTGACGCTCGTCGAGCCGCACCCGACCATGCGCGGCGGCGTGCTGAAGGTCGTCGTGCCGCTCTCCACGGCCGATCTCGCCCGCGGCGACGGCCCCGCCGAGCCGCTCGTCGCCTGGGACGATCTCGGCGCCGGCGACGGGCAGCTCGTGGCCTTCAGCGAAGGCGGCGAGGCCGCCCAGCCCTTCCGCCCGCTCGACAAGCCGGTCGACGCCTACGTCGCCGCCCTCATCGACCGGCTCGATCTCGCCGAACCTCCCGCACAACCCGCACAGCCCGCACCACGCTGATCATCCGCAGTCCGACCGCGACCCGAAATGTGGGTCAGAATCAATACAGCCACCCAGTTTCACGAAGGAGCATCGATGGCCACCAAAGCCCCCGCCAAGACCACGAGCAAGCCGCTCAACCAGCTCAAAGAGGAGATCTGCGACATCGGCCGCCGGATCTACAACAAGGGCTTCGCGGCCGGCAATGACGGCAACATCTCGTTCCGCCTCGGCCCCAACGAGGTGCTCTGCACCCCCACGATGATCTCGAAGGGCTTCATGAAGCCCTCCGACCTGTGCATCGTCGACATGGAGGGCAACCAACTCGCCGGGCAGCGCAAGCGGTCGAGCGAGATCCTGCTGCACCTCACGATCATGAAGGAGCGGCCCGACGTGAACAGCGTCGTGCACTGCCATCCGCCCCACGCCACCGCCTTCGCCGTGGCCCGCGAACCGATCCCACAGTGCGTGCTGCCGGAGGTCGAGGTGTTTCTCGGCGACGTGCCGATCACCCGCTACGAGACCCCCGGCGGCCAGAAGTTCGCCGACACCGTCAAGCCTTTCGTACAGAAGTCGAACGTCGTGATCCTCGCCAATCACGGCACCGTGAGCTTCGGCGAGACGGTCGAGAAGGCCTACTGGTGGACCGAGATCCTCGACGCCTACTGCCGGATCCTGATGCTCGCCAAGGACCTCGGCCGCGTCACGTATCTCACGAAGCAGGAGACGAAGGAGCTGCTCGACCTCAAGGCCAAGTGGGGCTACACCGACCCGCGGCTCGAGAAGGGGATGGAAAACTGCGACATCTGCGCCAATGACGTCTTCCGTTCGAGCTGGGGCGCGACCGGGGTCGACCGCAAGGCCTTCGACGCGCCGTCGCCGATGGGTGCGGCGGCACCGGCGGCCACCCCGGCCGGCCTCGACCAGGAGCAACTCGTGAAGATCGTCACGGAAACCGTCTGCAAACAACTGGGGATCACGGCGGCGTGACCGCGCGAGGGCCGGGGTTGCCCATGCCCTCTCGCCGGACGTTCGCCTCGGCCCTCCAGGCCTCGGCTCTCTGCATGTCCGCTTCGCTTCGCCATCCATGGCTGCGCTCGCTTCCATAGCCCGCTCGAGGGCACGGGCAACCCCTCCCAGATCTGTTCAATACCGTACAGCTCGTCCGATATACGCAAGGAGCATTTCATGAAGGTCGGCATCATCGGTGGCGGTGGGATCGTGGGCTCGTCGGCGGGGTTCGCCCTGCAGCTCGGCGGGATCGTGCACGAGATCGTGATCGTGGACGCAAATCCCGAGCTGGCCGACGGCCAGGCGCTCGACATGCTCCACGGCACGGCGGCGATCGCCGACCAGTCGATCCACTCCGGCGGCTACGAGCACCTCACCGACGCCGACGTGATCTGCATCACGGCGGGCCTGCGGCGCAAGCCCGACGAGAGCCGGCTCGCGCTTATCAACCGCAACGTCGTGCTCTTCCGCTCCATCCTCGGTGAGATCAAGGCGAAGGGCCACCGGCCCGACGCGATCGTGCTCGTCGTCTCGAACCCCGTCGACATCCTCACGTATCTGGCCGAGAAGGAGCTCGGGCTGTCCCGGGGCCGCGTCATCGGCCTCGGCACGCTGCTCGACACGCTCCGGTTCCGCAGCCTCCTCGCCATGAGCCTGAGGGCGCCCGCCACGCAGCTGCAGGCGATGATCCTCGGCGAGCACGGCGACAGCATGGTGCCCGTGTGGAGCAGCGCGAGCGTCGCCGGCCTGCCCCTCGAAAAATATCCCGGCTTCACGCACAAGCTTGGCGAGGAGGTCTTCCAGCGTGCCAGGACGAGCGGCGCCGAAATGATCAAGAAGAAGACCGGCGCCGGGTTCGCGGTGGGCGTGTCGATCGCCGAGGTGATCCACGCGGTGGCGCTCGACTCGAAGCGGATTCTGCCCGTCTCGACGGTGCAGAACGGCTGCTACGGCCTCCGCGACGTGGCGATCTCGGTGCCCACCGTCGTAGGCCGGGCGGGCGCCGAGCGCACGCTCGAGGTCGACCTCTGGCCCAAGGAGGTCCAGGGCCTCAAGCGGAGCGCGGCGGTGCTGCAGGAAACGCTCGGCCAGGTGCTCTAGATGTCCGTGGAAAAAGCCATCCATGGCCTTTTTCCAACTTCAAAGACCCCGGGAAACGCCGAGGGGTTCCCGGAGCGACGGCCACCGCATCGTGCGGCTAGCGCTGCGACGGGCTGACCGCGAGCCGGGCGCGAAAGACTTCGGCTGCCGACAGACCGTGGATGCGCACGATGCCGTCGAGACCTCCGGCGGCGAGCGTGCGACCGTCGGGGGAGAACGCGACGGCCCACAGCGCCTGCCCCGGCCCCCGGAGCGTCGGCAGCGGCCGTCCGCCGGCCGTCTCCCAGAGGTGGATTGCGCCATCGGCACTGGCTGCCGCCACGCGGCCGCCGTCGGGCGAGAACGCGACGCTCCACACCTGCCGCGACGGCCCCGCCAGACGGTGGACGAGGCTCGCGTCGGCGGTCCGCCAGATGCCGACCGTGCCGTCCGAAGACGCCGTGGCCAACGAGTGGCCATCGGGAGACACGGCGAGCCAGTTCACCGCCCCGCCGTGGCCGCGGAACTCGCCGCACCGTGCCCCGTCTGCGACGTCCCAGGATCGCACCACGCCGTCGCCGCAGGCGGTGTAGATCAGGCGTCCCAGCGGTGCGAATCTCGCGCAGAAGCACCGGGCCGGATGCCGCAGCGTCTGCAGGACGGCATCCGGGGCGCCGACGTTTCTAACGGTTGCGGTCGTGTCGTCGGAGGCCGTGGCCATCAGGCCGCCGTCGGCCGTGAAGTCCACCGAATAGACGCGATCGCGGTGGCACGGGATCGTCCGCCCTGGCCGCGTGCCGGAGGGGTCTCGAATCCTCACCGCACCGTCGTCGCAGGCAGCGGCGATGAAGCCTTCGCGCCCGAGCCACACGACGTCGCGCACGACTCCGCCGCCGATTTCGAGTCGCCCGCCGACGCGGCACGTCCGGGCGTCGCAGAGACTCACCGACGCGTCGACGCTCCCGATCGCGAGCGTCCCGTCACGGGGGTCGAATGCGGCCACCCGGGCGGCGGCGGGTAGGGAAATCTCGGGTGCGCAGCCGCCGTCGGTCGCCCACAGCCGAGCCGTCCGGTCGGCGGCCCCGCTCACGATCCATGCCCCGGACCGCGGGGAGGCGACCGTCCACACCGGCCCGTCGTGCCCCCTCAGCTGCCACACCTGTCGGCCGGTCTGGGTCGAGAACACCCGCACGATCCCGTCGTGGCACGCGGTTGCGACCCGCGCGCCATCGCCGATGAACACAGCCGAGTTCACCCGCAGCGGGTGATCGAGCGTGGCATAGGGTTCCTCGGCGTCGACCTTCCAGAGCCGCACGCGGCCGTCCCGGCCCGCCGTCAGCAGCGCGCTTCCGTCGGGGGAGAAGGCGACCTGGTACACGCGGTCGGAGTGGGCCCGCATCACGCGCTCGACCCCCTCCGAACGCAGATCCCAGAGCCGCACCGTTCCGTCCTGCTCCCCCGTCGCGGCCGTGACACCGTCGCCCGACAGCGCCACGCAGTAGACGGTGCCTCCATGCCCGACCAGCGCGCCG
>RFPF01000099.1 GCA_009926295.1 Planctomycetia bacterium | reverse complement strand
TGGTCGAGAGCCCGGATGGCATCGAGGTGATCGACCAGCATGCCCTCCACGAGCGTGTGCTGTACGAGCGGCTCCGGGAGGCGGTCGCCGCGGGATCGCGAAATCGCACCTCCATCTTTGCGGGATGGACATTCACGTCGACGGTGTCGGCGGGCAGGGCGAACGACAGGAAGACGATCGGCTGCCGACCGGAGAGCAGGAGCCCGCGATACGCCTCCTGGACCGCGTGGAGCAGCGATCGATCGCGAAACGGCCTGCCCGCCACGAAGAGGTGCTGCAGCCGGCCGCTGGCCATGTCGTCGTCGGGCCGGCCGACAAAGCCCCTGACGGAGACGTCGCCGTCGCTTGCCTCGATGTCGAGCAACCGGTCCGCGAGCGAACGACCGTAGAGATCGCCGATCCGGCCGCGCCACGAATCGGTGGCGGGCAGGTCGTGCACGCCGCGGCCGTTGTGAGCGAGCGACATCGCGACGCCGGGATTCGCGAGCGCCGTCCGCACGAAGGCCTCCGCCGCATGCGACCACTCCGTGGCGGGGGCGCGCAGGAAGGCCCTCCGCGCCGGGACCTTCGCGAACAGCTGCTGCACCTCGACCGTCGTGCCCACCGGAATGCCGCAGGGAGCAACGCCACCGCGGCGACCATTGTCCACCTCGATCTCGGCGCCGGCCTCGGCCGAGGAGGTGCGCGAGCGGATCACCAGCCGGGCAACCTCTCCGATGGAGGCGAGGGCCTCGCCGCGGAATCCGAGTGTCTCGATCCGCTCGAGGTCCTCGGCGACTCGCAGCTTGCTCGTCGCATGGGGCGAAACGGCGAGCGGGAGGTCGTCGGACTCGATCCCGCCTCCGTCATCGACGATCCGGACGAGGGCTATTCCTCCCTGCTCGAGGGTCACGCCGATCCGCGTCGGACGTGCGTCGAGCGCATTCTCGAGCAGCTCCTTGACGACGCTCGCTGGTCGCTCCACGACCTCGCCGGCGGCGATCCGGTTGACGACCGACACCGGCAGTACGTGAATCCGTCCCATGTCCGCCGCATTCCGCGCGGCATCCTCACGAAAGTTGGAACTCTTTGATCTTGCGGTACAGCGTGCGTTCACCGATGCCGAGCATTTCGGCTGCCTGCTCCCGATTGCCGCCCGTGAGCTTGAGCGTCTCGGCGATGAACAGCCGCTCGATCTCCTCCAGCGGCCGGCCCACCAGCCCCGCGAGCCCGCCCGCCGGCTCCGTCGGCCGCGCGATCGTGGCGTCGACCGGCTCCAGCTCCACCGGGAGATCGTCGACGTCGAGCATCTCATCGCAGTCGACGACGACCATGCTCTCAATCACGTTCCGAAGTTGCCGCACGTTGCCGGGCCAGGGGTAGGCTCCGAGCCGCATGCGGGCCGCCGGCGATACCGCTCGGATCGTCTTCCCGTGCCGCTTCGCGAACTGGCGCACGAAGTGCTCGATCAGCAGCGGGATGTCGGCGGCCCGCTCCCGGAGCGTGGGGATCGCGATCGTCACCACCTTGAGCCGGTGGTAGAGGTCGCTGCGGAAGCCACCCGCTGCGATCGCCTCCTCGAGATTTCGGTTGGTGGCCGACAGGAGCCGGACGTTCACCTGGACGGGCGCGTTGGAGCCCACGCGCGTGATCTGCCCGGACTCCAGCACCCGCAGGAGCTTGATCTGCGTGGCAAGCGGCATGTCGCCGACCTCGTCGAGGAACAGCGTGCCGCCGTGGGCGTACTCGAACTTCCCCACGCGATCGCTCGAGGCGTCGGTGAACGCCCCCTTCACGTGCCCGAAGAGTTCGCTCTCGAGGATGTTCTCGCTCAGCGCCGCGCAGTTGAGGGCGACGAAGGCCCTGCTCTTGCGCGGGCTGTTCTGGTGGATCGCCTGCGCGACGAGTTCCTTGCCCGTGCCGGTTTCGCCCTGGATGAGTACGGTGGCGTCGGTCGGCGCGATCCGCTTCAACCGCTCCACGAGGCCGAGCATCTGCGGGCTCGAGCCGACGACCCCCTCGAACCCGAATTTTTCGTCGAGCCTCCTGTTGAGCTCGAGATTCTGCCGCCGGAGCAGGATGCCCTCCGACGCCTTTTCCACGGCCGCGCGCAGTTGCCCGAGGTCGAGCGGCTTCTGGAGGTAGGTGAACGCACCCTGCTGCATGGCGGCCACCGCCGACGGCACCGTGCCATGGCCGGTGACCACGATCACCTCGGTGTCGGCCGAGCACTGCTTCGCCTTTGCCAGAATCTGCAGGCCGCCGATGTCGTTCATCATGAGATCCGTGACCACGACGTCGAACGTCTCCTGGTCGATCTTCCGGGCACCCTCCACCCCGCTTCCCGCCACGACGCACTGGTAGCCCTGGCGGCCCAGGCCCTCGCCTACGGTGCGCGCGTGGACGATGTCATTGTCGACGACGAGCACACGGACGAGACCCTGGGGCCCGACGGGCTCCCCGGGGCCGGCGGGCAGGGCGGATTCGCGGGGGGCGGCCATGATGAGGATCGTACGAGGCGACGCTGGGAGGCGTCCAGTTCCGCGGTGATTACCGCCCACCTGAGCCGACCGTCGGAAGCCGCGGCGGCGCGGGGAGCCAGATCGTCACCTGCGTGCCGCGACCGGGGGCGCTCTCGATGTCGATCGTGCCGCCGTGCGCCTCGACGATCTTCCGGGCCGTCGGCAGCCCGAGGCCCGAGCCTCCCTGCTTCGTTGTGTAGAAGGCCCGAAACACCTTGGCCAGCGTCTCCGCGTCCATGCCGGGGCCGGTGTCGATCAACTCGACCACGACGCCGAGGCCCTTCGCCCGAGTCCGCACCACCAGTTGGCCGCCCCCGTCCATGGCCTGCACCGCGTTAATGAGCAGGTTGAGGATCGCCGATCGCAGCGTCTCGCGGTCGAGCCGCACGTTGGGAAGCTCGGGATCGAGGTAGCGCACGATTTCGACTCCTGCATCCCTGGCCTGCGGGGCGAAGAAGTCGAGTAACTGCTCGATCTCGGCATTGAGGCTTCCGGGCTCGAGCGAGAGCTTTTCCTGCCGGGCGAAGTCGAGAAAGTCGCCGAGCAGCTTCTGGAGCCGGTCGCACTCCTGTCGCACGAGCTCGATCTTGGCCTTGGCCCGCCGGTCGCGCTGCTTCGTCGGCGAATCCGGATCGGCGTTCTCGAAATCCTCGGCGAGCAACTCCATGTTGAGCCGGATCGTGGAAAGGGGATTGCGGATCTCGTGGGCGAGGGCGCCCACGAGAGCCGCGAACTCGGAGTATGTCTCCGCCCGCAAGCGGGCCGACTCGTCATCCGACGACATGGCCGACCGACCCTGGGGGTGATCCTGGGGTGCCGGCGACTACGACGGGTTCCCGCCGCCGCTCTCCGCGAGTTCCCGCATCGCGACCTTGCGGCTGAGCTTGACGCGGTCCTGGTCGTCCACCGCGATCACCTTCACCCGCATGACGTCGCCCACGCGACACACGTCGGCGACGCTCGAGACGTATTCGTCGGAGAGTTCGCTGATGTGGCACAGGCCGTCCTTGCCCGGCACGAGTTCGACGAAGGCGCCGAAGTCCTTGATGCTCGTGACCCGGCCCTCGTAGATCCGGCCGACCTGGATCGACGCGGTGAGCGCCTCCACCTTGGCCATGGCGGCCATCGCCCCTTCGGCATCGTGGCTGGCGACGGTCACAGTGCCGTCGTCCTCCACCTCGATGCTCGCCCCGGTCGATTCCTGGATCGCGCGGATCGTCTTTCCACCGGGCCCGATGAGGAGCCCGATCTTCTCGGGATTGATCTGGGTGCGCAGCAACCGCGGCGCCCAGACCGAGATCTCCGACCGCGGACGACGGATCGCCGACAGCATCGTCTTGAGGATCTCGAGACGTGCCTCGCGCGACTGGCGGAGGGTGGCCTCGATGATCGCGGGGGAGATGCCGTCGATCTTGAGGTCGAGCTGGATGCCCGTGATGCCGTTCTGCGAGCCGGCGATCTTGAAGTCCATGTCGCCGTAGTGATCCTCGTCGCCGATGATGTCCGTGAGGAGCACCCACTGGTTCTCCGACTGCTTCACGAGACCGACCGAGATTCCCGCCACGGGGTTGGTGATCGGCACGCCGGCGGCCATCAGGCCGAGCGTGGCTCCGCAGACGCTCGCCATGGAACTCGAGCCGTTCGACTCGAGGATGTCGGAGATCACGCGGATCGTGTAGGGGAACGTGTCGGGCTCGGGAAGCACCGGCTTCACGCTGCGCTCGGCGAGCGCGCCGTGCCCGATCTCGCGCCGGCCGGGCCCGCGGATTGGCCGCACCTCGCCCACCGAGAACGACGGAAAGTAGTAGTCCAGCATGAATTTCTTCGAATATTCGTCGATCAGGCCGTCGACCCGCTGCTCGTCCTTGCCGGTCCCGAGCGTGATGGTGACGAGGGCCTGAGTTTCGCCGCGCTGAAACATCGCCGACCCGTGCACCCGCGGCAGCAGGTCCACCTCGCAGTGGATCGGACGCAGCGTCCGGGAATCGCGGCCGTCGGGCCGACGCCCCTCGAGGATCAGTTCGCGCACCGCCCGTTCCTCCAGCCCGTGCCAGACGTGCGCGAAATCGGCTTCGCTGACGCCGCCCGCATCGCCGGGCCTGCCCGGGGCGGGCTCGGCGGGCACCACCGCCGCCTTGGCCCGCTCACGGAGCGCCTTTACGGCCTGGCCTCGCTCCTGCTTGCCCTCGATCGCCTTGGCGGCCTTCAGCTCGCCGAGATAGTCGCGCGTCAGCCGGTCTCGCAGGTGCGTGTAGTCGGCGAGCACGTACTCCTTCTTGGGCTTGCCCGCCTTCTGCACCAACTCGTGCTGCATCGCGCAGATCTCGCGGACGTAGCGATGTGCCTCGGCGATCGCCTCGAGCATGCGGTCTTCGGGCATCTCACGGGCAAAGCCCTCGATCATCAGCACCGCTGTCTCGCTGCCGGAGATCACGAGATCGAGGTCGCTCTCCTCGAGCTGGTCCTGCGTGGGGAACGGGACGAACCGGCCGTCGATCTGCGCCAGCCGCACGCTGCCCAGCGGGCCGCGAAACGGCAGCGGCGAGATGGACAGAGCCGCCGAGGCGCCGTTCATGGCGAGCACGTCGCCGTCGTTCTGCTTGTCGCTGGAGAGCACCGAGGCCTGGATCTGCACCTCGTCGTAGAAGCCGTCGGGAAAGAGGGGCCGAATCGGCCGGTCCATGAGGCGGCTGGTGAGCGTTTCCTTCATCGTCGGCCGCCCTTCGCGCTTGAGGAAGCCGCCGGGAAACTTTCCGGCCGCGGCGGACCGCTCGCGGTAGTCGCAGGTGAGCGGAAAGAAGTCGATGCCCGGGCGCGGTGCGCCGGTCGCCGCGGCCACGATCACCGTGGTGTCGCCGTAACTCACGATCACGCTGCCGGCGGCCTGCTTGGCGAGGAGCCCCGTTTCCATGGCGAGCACGTTGTCGCCGATCTTGCGTTCAACTCGTACCTTCATTGCTGTTTTTCCTTCCCTTCACGCCCGGCCATGGGCCGGGCAAGCCTTTGTCCGAACTCTGATGATTGACTTTCTGAACGGGGCCAGGGACGCCGCCGGTTCGCCCGGCACATCGGAAGCCCGTTCTTCCGGAACCCGGGAAACACTCCCGGCCCCGATACCGCCCGCCGCCCGCCCTGCCGGCTCTCCGGTCGAACGCGACGACGAACACTACTTGCGGATCTCCAGCCGCTTGATGACGTCGAGATACCGCTGCGGCGCGACCCGCTTGAGATAGTCGAGCAGCCGACGGCGACGGCTCACCATCATGAGCAGGCCGCGGCGGCTCGCGTGATCCTTCGTGTGCTTCTTGAAGTGATCCGTCAGGTGCGATATCCGCCCCGAGAGCAGGGCGATTTGAACCTCGGCGGACCCGGTGTCCGCGGTGCCGCGCCGGTAGGCGCCGATCAGTTCCTTCTTGCGATCTTTCGTCAGCATCGGCCGTATTTCCGCCCGCCGGGGGGCGGCCTGGTGGTGTGCCGGGCTCGTGCGCCGGCAGGACGAAAGTCTAACGGGCGGCCCGGTGGCTGCAACAGAGGGGCCGTCGACGCCGGGCGGGAGCGGGATCCACCCGGTGGCGTCAATGGGTGCCGTCCGCCCCCTCGATCGCGACGGCGGTGCCGCCGCGACGCCCGCCCGGCGGCGTGTGCACCACGTTCCAGGCCAGCCCGAGCCGCTCCATCGCGACGATCGCCCAGTAGGTGACGTCGACTTCCCACCACTTGTGGCCGTGCTTCGCCATGCGCTGGTATGCGTGGTGGTTGTTGTGCCAGCCCTCGCCGAACGCGAGCAGGCCGACCCACCACAGGTTCCGGGAGTCGTCGGTCGTCTCGTAATTGCGGTATCCCCACATGTGCGTCGCCGAATTCACGAGCCACGTGACGTGAAACACGATCACCATCCGCACCGCCAGGCCCCACACGAGCCACGACATGCCCGTGAACGGACCATAAAGCAGCCAGCCGGAGGCGAGCAACGCTGCACCGACCAGCACGTGCCAGAGGATGAACGTCTGATGCAGGAAGCGGATCGCGGGGTCGCGCTCCAGATCGGGCGCCCAGCGGGCGACGTGGGCGGCGAGTTCTCCCGGGGAGTGCCGAGGGAACAGCCAGAGCATGTGGGCCCACAGCCCTCCGTCGCGGGGCGTGTGCGGATCACCCTCCTGATCGCTGAAGGCATGGTGCTTGCGATGGTTCGCGACCCAGTCGATGGCCGAACCTTCCCCGGAGATGCCTCCGAGGAATGCGTAGAACACCTTCACCGGACGCCACGTCGAGAAACTGCCGTGCGTGAGAAGCCGGTGGTAGCCGAGGCACACGCCGAGGCTGCCTGAGACGTAATACAGGGCCAGGCAGATCGCGAGGCCCGACCACGTGAAGCAAAATGGCGCCGCGAGCGCCGCCAGATGAATGCCGCCAATCCATATCATCGTGGGCCAGGCGATGGCGCCCCAGCCGCGGCCGACATGGCCGCGACCGTCGCGCCGCGGCTCGCGCTCGTGCCGCGGCGTGGCTGCGGAGCCGCCGACGTAGCCGGACTCGTGATCGGTCGCATCGCAGGGCACATTCGCCGTGGCCATGAAATTCCTCGCTGAAGACCGCGACGACCGGGACCTCCGGCCACCGCTGACACACTGTGACAATTTTCGGCGTTTTCGCCATCCACCCCCGGTCATGGGGCGGTCCGAACCCTGTCAAAAATGCGTCAAAATCCGTCGGCCCGCGGGCCGTGCTCCGGGAGCAGGGAAATCAGCCATGCGCTGACGGGGGTTGCCGGCACGCTTGGCCGATCGGCCGGCGCGAAAAGCCAGGCGAGACGGGCGGCCGGCATCGGCCCCGTCGGACTCTCGATCATGTTCAGCCCTTGGAACGATATCAGGCCGGCGCCGGCCGACGGGAGCGGGCCGATCTCGAGCCCGCGGGCGTCGATCGTCATCCGGCACGACAAATCGTCGAAGCGGCGCATGCCGTCTCCGGCGAGGGATCGGTAGGCCGGCCCGGGACGGCAGCCGAGGCGGGAAACGAGGCTCTCGAGAACCTCCTGGGCCACGGCGCCGGCCTCCGATGAAATCCGCAGGTCGCCCTGGGTGAGTCTCCCGGCGAAAAACTCCAGCGCGGCCACGTCGAGCCTCACGTCGCCCTCGAACAGTGGCCGGACGCCTGCGATCGCCGCGGAGAGATCGCAGTGCTCGATGCCTCCCGAGCACCGTCCGGCCCAGCCGCGCTCCCCGCAGGAGGCCTCGAGCCGCCCGTGCACGACCGCCCGTTGCCCGAGTGCCACGGGGCGGTCGAAAACGCCGGCCACCACCGCGGCCACGACGGACGCTGGAAGCGGTCTTTCGACGACGGCCTCGACCTCGCATGCCCCTCCGCGACACCGCACCCTGATCTCGTCGGCCGACGCCGGTTCGGCGCGCAGCCGCACGGCCCGTTCGCCATTCGCCGCCACGCACTCGACGTGCCAGCCCCCGGCAGTCTCGACCCTCGCGTCATCGTCCAACACCCAGGCGAGACTCTCCACGTCCACCACCCACGATTTCGGGAAACGCTCCGGGGTACGAAGCCAGTCCGCCACGATGTCGGCCGCCGCACGTGCCGCCGTCGACGAAAACTCGATCCGCGGCAGTCTGAGCCGCACCTCGGCGGCTGCGATCTCCACCTCGATCTCGGGAACCACGACACCCGTGGCCCCGCCGACGCCCACCGACGACAGCCGGAGCACGCCCGGCCGTGGATGCTCGACGCGGCCGATCGAGACGGGCACACCGAGGTGCGCCGACGCCTCCCGCTCGAGCGCGGCAACGTGCCCGGCAGAATGCCACCACCAGGCGACCGCGGCGAGCAGCGCGCAGGGCAGCACTCCAGCGGCAAGAAACAGCCACCGCACCGCGCGCCGCCGACCCGCCGACAGCTCGATGAACATCCCTGTCCACCTCCCGAACACCCCGGCCGGTCTCAGCGGGACCGGGCAAGATCATGGTAGAGCCGAAAGCGACCCTGCATCTCCTCGACGCTGTCACCACCGAACTTTTCGACGAACGCGGCCGCCACCTCGAAGGCCACCACGTTCTCGACGATCACGCTCGCGGCGCTCACGGCACACACGTCGCTCCGCTCGTAGGCCGCCTCCTCGGGCTGCTTCGTCCGCAGGTTGACCGACTCCAGGGGCCTGCGCAGCGTGCTGATCGGCTTCATCGCGGCCCGCACCACGAGCGGCTGGCCGTTGGTGATCCCCGCCTCGAGCCCGCCGGCGTTGTTCGTCGGCCGCGTGAATCCGAGCGTGGCGGAGCCGCGCTCGCCGGCGTCGTAGTGGATGGCATCGTGGACCTGCGACCCGCGCCGCCGGGCAGCCTCGAACCCGAGGCCGATCTCGACGCCCTTGATCGCCTGTACCGCCATCACCGCCTGCGCGATGCGGCCATCGAGCTTGCGGTCCCACTGGGCGTGCGTGCCGAGGCCGATGGGAAGGCCTTCCACCCGCACCTCGACGATGCCACCGAGCGTATCCCCCTCCTTGCCGACACGATCGATGAGCGAGGTCACCTCCGGGTCGCGTTCGGGATGGAGCGAGTAGACGGCGCTCGCATCGCGCAGCCGCCGCAGCTCGGCGAGCGTGCCGGGGCGATCGCCGAGCCTGATCTCGCCGAGCTCCGTCACCCAGCCTGCCAGTTCGATGCCGAAGGCGGCGAGCAATTGGCGGGCCAGCGCACCCGCGGCCACCCGGGCGGCCGTCTCGCGGGCGCTGGCCCGCTCGAGCACGGCCCGCACGCCGCCGAGGTGCTTGATCGCCCCGGGCAGGTCGGCATGGCCGGGCCGGGGCCGATCGACATCCTCGAGTTTCTCGAGCTTGGCGTCCTTGTTGATCACCTCGAGGGCGAGCGGGCTGCCGAGGGTGACGCCGCGCCACAGCCCGGAGAGAAACGTGACGGAATCGGTCTCGATCCGCTGGCGGCCACCGCGGCCATACCCGCCCTGCCGCCGCACGAGTTCCGCGTCGACGGCGGCTCTGTCCACCTCGAGGCCGGCGGGAAAGCCGTCCACGAGGGCGACGAGGGCGGGGCCGTGCGATTCACCGGCGGTCCAATAACGGAGCATGGAGTGGCAGCGGGTGGGCGGCGATGCTGGCGAGGGAAGTCACGGAACCCGAGGGTACCATGAGTGTAGTCACACTTCCGCGGGTTCCCTAGATCAGTACGAGAGCACGAAACCCGAAGGTCACGAGCGAACTCCTGCCGGGCGCCCGGCTCACGGCACGCTCGACGTCACCCGCTGGTTGAGTTGCTCCAGCAGCAGGATCTTCTGCGTGATCTTCGAC
>RFPF01000098.1 GCA_009926295.1 Planctomycetia bacterium | reverse complement strand
TGGCACGATCGGCTCAGCAGAACGAGTCGACTTCGCTGCCGGAACTCGTGCGCACACGGCAACGCGTGTTCTCCATTCCGTTCCGACCGCCGCCTGCCAAATCCGCCGACTCCGCTCCACAGCGGATCGTGCTCAACGTTTCCAAGGACCTCGGCGTGACGTGGGCGGCGGCGGGTGAGGCGGCCCCTGACGCCGGTTCCTTCACGTATCGGGCCGAGGCCGACGGAGAGTATTGGTTCCAGCTCCGGGCCGTCGACGCGAAGGGGCGGAGCCGAGGCGGTGCCGGCCCCGACATCCACGAGGCCGGTGGTCACGACCGCGGCCGCGGCCGTGCCGGAGAGCGTGTAAGCACCACTTCCGCTGAACTTGACTCCTGCCGCCGTGACGCCCGCCCCCACTGTCACCGCCCCACCGGTGCCGCTGAAGACGGCGGTGGCGTTCGCCGCCCACGGGCCGATGGCCTTGCCGTTGGACCAGTTCGCGCCGCTCGTGGTCCATGCCCCCGAGCCGCCCGGATTCACGCCGTCGCCGCACCAGGTGAGCGTGGTGACCGGAGTGAACACGAGGTCGAGGCCGGTGCTGCCCGAGAGCGCCAGGTTGAACGTGCCCCGGGCCGTGCCGTTGGCGAAGCCGCCGGTGCCGTTGGCGGCGGTCGCGCTGATCTGAAACTTGTCGGCGGAAAACCCGCTGATCCCGCCCGTGGCGTTCGCGATCCGCCAACTTGCCGGCTTCGTGGCGTCGAAGTTCGCGGCGCTGCCGCTCACGTCGGGCGACGTTCCGGACAGCGTCCAGAGATTCAGCCGGAACGGGTTCGCCGCGGTGCTCGCGATCGAGAGCGTGCCGGCCACACTGACGAGATCCCATCCGCGCGACGTGCCCGCCGTGCCGCCGGCATCGAGCACCTGCCAGTTGTAGTTGCCGCCGCCGGCCCACGTGAGACCCTGCGTGAACGTGAGCGTGCCCGGGCTCGCGCCGGGCGCGAGCGTGGCCCCCGACTGGATCGTCGTGCTTCCGCCCACCGTGCCGGTGCCGGCGAGCGTCGCCCCGCTCGCCACCACCACGGCCCCGGTGGCCGCCGACTGGTCGCCCTGCACGACGAGCGAGCCCGCCATGACGGTCGTGCCCCCCTTGTAGGAATTGGATCCGCCCAGCGTGAGCGCGCCGGCTCCCTGCTTCACGAGGGCCAGACTCCCCGCCGAATTCGCGATCACGCCGTCATACCGGGTCGAGTTCGCACCGCCGGCCGCGAGCGTCACCGTCGCGCTCGAACCGCTCGTGATCGTGCCACCCGCCGCACCCGACAGGTCGCCGATCGTGGTCGCATAGCCCGCGAGGTTGAACGTGCCCCCCGTCACGGAAAGGGCGGGGATGCTCGGCAGCGCGGCCGTCCCTCCAAGCACGAGGCTGCCATTCGCCACGCTCACCTTCCCGACCGTGCCGGCGATCGACGTCACCTTGAGCGTGCCCGGGCCGGTCACCTCCAGGTTGCCGATCGACGTCCCGGCGGTGAGCACCGCCGGAGTCGCGGCCGCCGCCGTGCCGGAGTAGCGGAAGGTCGACGCGGAACTGATCGAGCCGGAGCCGAGGTCGTTGAAGCCGTCGTCGCCGACCCGTGACTCGAGGATCACGTTCGCCCCGACCGACGTGAAGGCGTTCGAGGTGCCCGCCGTGCCGGTCGCCGAGTAGACGAAATTGAAGCCGTTGGCGATGAACCGGCCGGTCCCGGAAGTGCTCGACAACTGCCAGAAGGTCTGCGCGGTGGTGCCGGTGCTCGAGGGCGAGGCATTCGGCTGCCATATCCCCGTGCTCGCCGTCATGTCGAAGGTGTAGCCGTTGACGTCGACCCCCACGTTCGCCGTGCCGGACTCGAGGGCCAGGCTGTAGCCCGTCTGCGTCGGCGGCGCGCTGCCGGCCGCGAGCGTGAGGTTCGATCCGAGCCGGACCGTGTTGCCGACGGCTTGCGTGCTCGAGGCATCGGAGATCAGCAGGCTGCCGATGGCGTTTCCCGCGGCGGTCGACGACAGCACGTGCAGGCCCCAGTTGCGGTACATCACCTGGAAAGGCACCTGGCTCGCCGGCATGCCGAGGGTGAGCGACGTCGTGCCGGTCGCGAACACGCTGATGCCCATGTTGGGGTCGTATGACGCGGGGCTCACGTTGAACGTGTAACTCCCCGTCGTGCCGTTGTTCGGGGCGGTCGAGCTTCCCGACAGGCAGATGGCGTTGCCGGTGGTCGCCCCCGCCGCCTGGTCGAACGTGCCTCCGGTGATCGACACGTTCCCGTTGAACGACATCCTGCGGTCGCCATTCGCCCCCGAGTTGTCGAGAAAGAACTGCCCGGAAGTCATCGTCAGCGGACCGACGGCGTTGACCGACACGGCGGACGCATTGGTGAATCCATCGGCCGTGCCGACGAGGGCCGCGGCCGTCAGCGAACCGCCGCTGATTCTCAACGGCCCCGGGCACGTCGCGCCGAAATACGTGTTGGAGCCTGTGATCACCGCACCGAGCCTCAGCTCGCCACCGGGGTTCAGCGTCACGCCGCTCGACGCCGACAGGACGATGCCGCCCGCGGCCGTCGGCTGCAGGAGCAGCGACGACGTGCCGATGCCTCCGCCGATCGAGACGCTGCCCGTGACCGTGAGCGTGGAGGACGCCGGCGTGGCGTTGACCCAGGCGGCGGACGTCGAGTCGGAGACGGCCAGGCTCGCGACCGTCTGGTTCACCTGCGTGGTGCCCGTGACGGCGACCGTGCCGCCGCCGAACGTGAGCGCCGTCGCGGAGGGCAGCCTGTTGCTGCCGCCCGAGAGGGCGAGCGTGCCGCCGTTGACGAGCGTGCCGCCGGAATACGTGTTCGATCCGGAAAGCACCTGCGTGCCCGCACCCGCCTTGGTGAGCGACATCCCTGGGGCGCCGGCGGCGATCACCCCTGAATATGCCTGCGTGCCGGACACGCGGTTCAGTGTCAGCGACGTCACGCCGCCGTAGCCGGCGGTGATCACCGACGCCAGGGCGCCGCTTCCACTCAGACCGCCGATCGTGGGCGAGGCGATGCCGGTGACGTCGAACGTGCCGGTGCCCGTCGTGTCGATCGTGCTGAACTGCAGGGCGAGGGGGTTCGCGAGCTGCACGACTCCCGCCGTCGCCTTCGACACTCCCGTGATCGTGTTGGCCGCACTGAGCACGAGCCGGCCGCCGCCGAACTTGACGAAGCCGTTGTCGCCCCCCGCGCCGCCGTTCCCGACGACGCCGGAGAGCTCGGCGGAGGCCGTTCCCGCCGTTCCCGAATTGACCGTGATGGCCCCCGTACCGGCGGCGTTGTCGATGCCGATCTGGTTGCGCACGATCACGCGCGAATCCGCCGTCGGCGAGCCGAATATCATCTGGCCGAGCCCGCCGGCGCCCGAGGCATCGAGATCGATGGGGGCGCCCGACCCGCCCACGTTCACGACGAGGTCTCCGCCGCGGGCCGAGATGCCGGCGGCATCGCCGACCACCGCCTGCGTCAGCGTGCCGCTGGCCTGGATGAAGCTCGCCCCGGACACCGCGATCGCCCCCGATCCGAAGGTGCCGCCGATCCGGCCGACGTCGAGCGTGCCGCCGTTGACCGCCGTGGTTCCCGTGAAGGTGGCGGTGCTTCCGAGGACGGAGAGCCGGCCATCGCCGTTCTTGACGAGGCCGCCGGCGCCCGAAAGGCCGCCGATGGTGGCGTCGGCCGCGGCACCGGTCGAGAGCGTCGCCCCGCCGAGGACGACGTTGCCGCCGATCGCCCCGCCGCCGGAAAGGTTCGTGATCGTCTGGCTGAAGCCGGCGAGGTCGAGCGTCGCGCCGGCCACGTTCGCCAGCGTCACGCCGACGGTGTTGGTGAACGAGGTGGAGCTCGCCGCCCTGAGCGTGCCGGCGTTCACGGTCGTCGTGCCCGTGTAGGTGCTCGCCCCGATCGCGAGCATGCCCGCGCCGGCCTTCGTGAGGGCCCGGCCCGCCCCGGCCACGCCGCCCACCGTCAGTTGGCCCGCCGAGACGGTGACGGTGCGATCTCCGCCGAGCGTGACCGCGCCACCGTTGAACGAGAGGTCGTTCGAGCCGACGAAGGTGAAGTCGGCGTTCCAATCCTGGGCCACGGCGGACGTGGTCGTGATCGCTGTGCCGCTGGTATTGTTGATCGAGCCGCCGCCGATGGTCAGCCTGCCGCCGCCGAGCGCGCCCGAGTGGCCGATGCTCAGCAGGCCGGCGTTCACCGTCACTCCGCCGGTGAAGGTATTGGCCGTGGCGAGCGTGACGGCCCCCGTGCCGGACTTCGTGATCCCGGCCATGCCGGTGATCGAGCCGGCGCCGGTTATCGAATAGTTCTTCGTGGCGTTCGTGAACGCGAGCCCGACCGGCTGCACCGTGCCGCTGAGCGTGATGGACGTGCCCCCGGTCGCCGAGTCGTCGAACACGACCGCGTCGGTGCCGCTCGAGGCCTGGATGTAGCGCGTGGTGACGCCCGAGTTGGTCTCCTTCCAATTGAGGGTGCCGGAGCCGCCCGTCCCCGAGGTGTCGACGTTCCAGACTCCATCGACGGCCCCCGTCCACTTCGGGACGTTGTTCTGGACGGTGCCGACGTTGATGCTCGCGCTTCCCGTGTCCACGAGCGTGGCGCTGACGCGGAAGGGCAGGCCCACGAGCTGCAGTTGCGACACGCTGCCGACGAGCGGGCTCGAGTGGGCGATGAGCTTCATTCCGGCGACGGGGGTGAGATTGAGCTGCAGCGTGGACGTGCCGGTGAGCGCGAGGGTGGAGGTCGTGATCGGGGCGGCCGTCGAACCGAGCGCGAGCGCGAGCGACAGCCGGCCGCCGGAACCGCTTCCGAGTGCGAGCCGCGACGCGTTGTACGTGGCCCCCGCGGAGGCTTGGGTCACGCTGAGCGTGGCCCCGTCGGAGACCGTCACCGCGGAGTAGGTGCCGCTCGTTCCGGCGTAGGCCGACGTCACCGCGAGCGTGCCGGCCGACACGTTCGTGGCGCCCGTGTAGGTGTTGGCACCGGCCAGCGTCAGGGAGCCGGTGCCAGTCTTCGTGAGGCCTCCTCCGACGCCGGACAGCACGCCGGTGAACGTGCCCGACGTACCAGCGTTTACGGAAAGTGCCTTGCCG
This sequence comes from Planctomycetia bacterium, assembly GCA_009926295.1. Lineage (GTDB taxonomy): Bacteria > Planctomycetota > Planctomycetia > Pirellulales > UBA1268 > RGVT01. The sequence continues at coordinate 4,733 of RFPF01000098.1, read as the reverse complement.
CCAAGGGCGATTGCCGAGCCGGCGACTCCCGTGAGCCCACCGACGGACAGCCCCGAAGCGGAAAGCGCCGAGATGTCGAGCGTGGCGCCAAACCCGGCCACGCTCACGGGGCCGGTTCCAAGCGTGCCCGCCCCCGAGAGGGCGAGCGTGCCGCCCGAGATCGCCGTCGTGCCGGTGTACGTGTTGCTGCCCGAGAGTTTCAACGTGCCGGCACCTGTCTTCGTGAGCCCGCCCGAGCCGCTGCCGGAGGTGACGAGTGGCTGGGCGATCGCGACCGTATTCGTGCCCGTGTCGATGGCCGCCCCGCCGGGCCCGACCTGGGCCGTGGTCACGACCATGAAACCCGTGCTCGAGGCGAGTGCCCGCAGCGTGCCGCCGTTGAAGTTGATCGTTCCGGCTCCGGTGCCCAGCGTGAACCCCCGCGCCGTCTCAAAGACACCGCCGTTCAGGTTCACCGTTCCCTGGGCACCGCTCGTCGTGCCGGTGACGTTCACGCCCATGCGGAAGGCGCCGGTCCCGGGAATCGACAGCGTGCCGCCGGTGACGGTGATCGTGCCCGCGGCGTTGTTCGCCGCGTAGGCCGAGTCACCTCCGAGCGTGATGTCGTTCGAACCGGTAAGCGCGAGTGATCCGGCCGCGACGTTGATCGTGCCGGCCCCCTTGTTGCCGACGAGCAGTCGGGATGCCGTCACGTCGAAGGTCGTCACGCCACCCTTGACGTCGAGCGTCGCGGTGCCGCTGGAATCGCCGATCGCGGCGATTCCAGCCGACGTGAACGTGTTCGTTCCAGACCGGATCTCGAGCGCGGCGCTCGTCCCGCTCCCGGAAGCGAGTTGCAGCTTGCCACCCGCGGCGAAGCCGCCCGCGCCCGGATCGACGACCAGCTTTCCTCCGGTCACCGCCAGCGGGCCCGCGACCGTCGACCGGCTCCCCGAGAGCACGAGCGTGCCGGGCCCGCTCATCGTCATGCCGCCCGTCGCGGAGAGCGTGGTGGCGAGCGTGGCGGTGCCGGCGTTGACCGTCACCGTGTTCGCGGCCTGGTTTCCCGCGAGCGCCAGCGTGCCGCCGGTGATCGTGTAGCCATCGGCTGCAAAATTCAGACCGCCGGCTGCAGCCTGCGAGCCGCTCACCGTGACCGTGCCGGCAGAGCCGCCGAACACGAGCTGGGCCGTCGTCACCGGCAGCATCCGGCCCGAGCCGTTGACCCAGCGCAGGCCCGTGGTGCTCCACGTGCCGCTGCCGCCGACCGCAGTGCCCGATGCGGCCGCCGACCACGACACCTGCGCCGGCGCCTGGTAGAGGCTGTCGAGCCGCGCCTGCACTTCCGTGCCCGACAGCACCCGGCCGAACAGCGACACCTCGTCGATCGAGCCGGACCACGCTTCCTGGGCGGTGCCCGAGACGAAATAGCCGCCGATCGCCATCTGGGCGGCGGTGAGCGGCTTGCCGCTGGCGACCTGGTTCGCCACGGCCTGCGTGACGGCGGTCTGCCCGGCCGTGAGGTCGGCCACGTAGCTGTTGATCGTGGTCTGCGAGCCCGACACCGTGTAGGTGTTGGCCACGTAATACCAGTGCCCGGGCACGAACGCGGCGATCGTCTGCCCCACGTTGTCGGCCTGGCTGATGCTGTCCCCGATGATCGTGGCCGTCGAATCGGACGACGTGCCCTCCTGGTTGACCACGAAGTAGCCGCGGTTGTTGGTGGTCGCGCCGCCGGCCATCACGGCGTAGCCGATCGACCCGCCCGTCTCCATGAGGTCGGGCCGCACGAGCGCCTCCACCGTGAACGCCGTCGGGATCGCCACGGTTCCCGTGGTCGCCAGGAGGGCACCGCCGGCGTTCGCGGCGAGCCGCCCGAGCCGCTGCGGCGACATCGCCACGGTCGTCTCGTCGATCCCGAGACCGTAGGCGATCTTCGCTGCGCTCCCTTCGCTGCCGTACGCCACCGCCTGGAGCGTCGCGTTCGCCCCGGTGCCCGAATTCACAAGCCGATCCGCGGCCGTGCCCCCCTCGAAGCTCCACCGGTAGGCGAGCGGGGCGCCCGCGGGGGCGGCGTCGCGCAGCTGGTAGGCGAAGGTGCGGCTCGCCGGCTGGTCGAACGTACGGGACGCCGTCGCGCCGCCCTGGTCGCTCCCGGAAAGGCGCAGGGTCACCCGGGTGAACTCGTCCGGGCCCTCGGGCTGTGTCTGCGTGACGTCGGCATGGATCGTGGTCGCCAGGCCGTAGGGGTTCGACACGGAGAGCTTCGTAGCGGTGGTCGACTCGTCGAGCATCACGAGCGACGGCTCCCGCACCGCGAGGGTCGCGCCGCTCCCGGTGGAAAGCGTGCCCGACGCGTAGAACGCGCCCTGCGTGAGCGCCAGGCCGTCGTGTCTCGCCGCCTGGAGCGTGCGGGTGTTGGCGAGGACGCGCACGGCCGGAGCCGCGGCGTAGGCGGCCACGCTCGACCCGCTCGCGCCGGGCAGGATCGCATACGAGTAGCTGCCGCCCGACGGCGCCGTGCCGTGGTTCACCTGGAGGCTGAACACGCTGCCGGTGACGAGCGCGGTGGAGGTGTTCGACGTGGCGAGGGCCGACCACGAGCCGCTCTGCACCGCGGCCTGCACGGTCACGCTCTGCGCCGTCGGAAACACGTAGCCCACGCCGTCGTGCAGCACCCACGAGACGTCGCTGCGCGTCTGCGTGCCGCTGGCGAGCGAGCCCGTGGACCCCGACGTGGTGCCCCACGACACCGCCCCCTTCTGGAACGTCTGGTTGAGCGTGGTGATCACCGGGGAGGTGGCGGCGGTCGCGTCGATCCCGGCCCCCAGCGCCACCTCCACATCGTCGAAGAAAAACCACGCCTTGTGGGCTTTCACGTTGAGCGCCGAATAGTCGAGCACGCTGGCCCCGTTGCGGCCGTCCGACACGCCGCCGGCGAACCCGGTCGAGCCCGGGTTCGTCAGCCCGCCCGGCGGCGTGAGCGAGTAGGTGCCCTGCTCGGTCGTCGTGCCCGGGAGGCGCCGCCAGTCCCAGATCGGCTGGATGCCGGTGTATTCGTCGCCCCGCTGCTGCACGAGGTTCACGCCGTCGGCGAGGTGGAGATTCTTGAGGCCCTCGCCGTTGATGCTCTCGGGTTCGAGCGTCCGCGTGGAGGAGACCTTGACGGTTGCGGAGAACCCGGCCCGATGGTGCGCGGTGTAGTCGGAGTTCCAGAAGTGCTTGTGGCCGACGAGGGCGAGGGCAGGGGAGGCGGTGCCAGACGTCTGCGCCGCGTAGAGGCGGTTCCGCATCGTCGTCAGCTCCGCCGACCGGTAGCTCGTGAGCGTCATCGTCTGGTCGATGACGCTGTACATGCCCTTGCCGAGGTTGACGCTGCTCGAGCGTGAGATGCCGCGGCCCTGCGCCGTCGCCTCGAACGACACGCCCCGCAGCATCCACTGCTGCCCGTCGAGCAGGTAATCGACCAAGACCTGCGTGCTGCCGGCCGGCATCGCATAGGTCGTTCCCGCAGCGTAGGAACTCAGATCGGCGGCATCCTGCGAGAACGAGAGCCCGTAGCCGCCGTTGTAGAGCTGGGCGCCGTGCTGGTGGAAACTTCCGTCGGGCTGCACGCCCTCGCCGGTCGTGACGACATACACGTCGGAGATCGCCCCGAAGGCCTCGCTCGTGAGCGTGGTGTCGTGCGTGATCGCCCCGCGGAGCACCGTGGCGAGGGCCCGCCACTGCCGGTTCTCGCCGGTGTTGGTGCCGGCGTTGTAACTCCGCGGGTAGTACGACCGGGCGATGATCGTCGTGCCGCTGGTGATCTGGGCGGCCGTGAGCTGTGGCTGCACGAGCAGGATCGTCTTTCCGAGCAGCTGCGGCGTGTTGATCTCGTTGTACCACCAGTTCGAGCTCTTCGGATCGAGCGTCACGTAGGCGTCGTACGCCTTGCGGATCCCGTCGAGGAGCGTCGCCGACTGGTAGAGCGAGTGCGACGGGTTGGCATAGGCCTCCGCCATGAAGAGCATCCTGGTCAGATGCGTGGCGGGGGCCCAGTTGGTGATGCTCGTGTCGGCGTAGTTGACGTCGCTCCAGCGGCCGTTGGCCCCGAGCGTGTTGAGGTAGCCGGTGGTGGTCGTCGCGCTCAGGGCCGAGGAGTAGGTGTCGGCCTTGATCCGCGCGGCGACCGTGTCGAGATCGTCACCGTGCGCCGCCGACCCGAGAGCGACCGCCGCAATGAGCAACGTCGACGCGAGAAATCGGCCCATGGCGCGCCCGCGCCCGTTCAGGCCCGGCTCTTGCGGCGGCTCCAGCCCCACGCGGCCACGGCGACACCGATGCCGGCCAGGGCGAGGGCGCCCGGCTCGGGCACCACGACCACGTTCATCGTCACCGTCAGGTCGCGACGCTGGGCCGCACCCGCGATGCTCTGGTTGTCGGAGAACGACAGCCGGAAAACCTCGCTGAAGATGCCGGCCGAACTCGGCGTGAACGAGGCCGTGTAGCCATTCGTCCCGCTCGCCAGCAGGTTCGCGAAGGTCGAGAGCCCCGTGTCGAACAGCGTGTCACCCGAGTCGTGGGCGAACCCAGTGAGCGCCAGGCCAGCCGTCAGGCTGTCGCCGAAGATCGAGGCGACGTTCGTCAGCGAGTAGCCCAGGCTCTGCAGACCGGCCGACTGGTCCACCGTGCCGAAGTCGAGCACGAGGTTCGTGAGGGCAGGATCGAGCCCCACGAACGCCGGCGTCGCGTGGTCGAGCACCGTCACGCTC
>RFPF01000097.1 GCA_009926295.1 Planctomycetia bacterium | reverse complement strand
CTTCCTGGGCTTCGCTCGCTCGGACTCACTGGCGCTCCGCCATCCTGGCTTCGCTGGTGAGTAACGCCGGCTCCCGGGACATGGGGAGGCTGAAGCCTTGAAGGCGAAGGGAACGTCCGGCGAGATGGTGGGGGCGACCCCTCGCCGGCCCATCCTACAGCGTCATCTCGCGGGCGTGGTAGCTCGAGCGCACGAGCGGGCCGCTGGCGACCTTGCGGAAACCCATGCGCCGGGCGAGCGTCCCGAGTTCCTCGAACTCCTCCGGCGGCACGTAGCGCTCGACGGGGAGCGAGTCAAGCGTCGGCTGGAGGTACTGGCCGAGGGTTAGAAAATCGACGCCATGGTCGAGGAGATCGGCGAACACGTCGAGCAGCTCATCGCGGGTCTCACCGAGCCCGAGCATCAGACCGCTCTTCGTCTTCACCTCGGGCATGAGCCGCTTGGCATCCGCGAGGAGCCGGAGCGTCCATGCGTAGACGCTCTTCCGGCCGCGCACGGTGCGATACAGCCTGGGCACCGTCTCCGTGTTGTGGTTGAACACGTCGGGATGCGACGCCATGACCCGCTCGAGGGCGCCGTCCTTGCCGAGGAAGTCGGGCACGAGCACCTCGACGATCGCCCCGGTCGCCGCCCGGACCGCCTCGACCGTGCGCCGAAAATGCTCCGCGCCGCCGTCGGACAGGTCGTCGCGGGTCACGCTCGTGATCACGACGTGTGCGAGCCCCAGTCGCTTCGCGGCCTCGGCGACCCGCTCCGGCTCGTCAAGTTCGAGGGCTTCCGTCCTGCCCTTCGGCACCGAGCAGAAGCCGCACGGCCGCGTGCACACGTTGCCGAGGATCATGAAGGTCGCGGTTCGCGCCGACCAGCATTCGAGCCGGTTGGGGCACTTGGCCGAAGAACAGACCGTCTCCAGTCCCAGTTCGGAGATCAGGTGCGCGGTCTCGGCATGGCCACCCCCCGGCGCCAGGTTTTGCCGCAGCCAGGGCGGCAGCCGCCGCGGCGGGGGCGGCGGATCGGCCGACTCCGCGCCGACGACCGGCAGGGGCATGAACGCCGAGCTGACGGGGCTATCCGACACTTCGTGCCACCTCCGCATGATGCGTGCCGAACACCCCCGGCTGAACCGGAAATCCGGCCTGGATGTGGGACCTCGGAAAGGAGAACGCGTCGCCGACTTGCTGCACGAGCGCCGAGCGCACGTCCTGGAGGCGAACCGGTCGCTGCACGTCGGACTCCAGCGAACCCATCGTACGCATGAGCGGGACGGTGGCGAACGGCAGGGTGCGCACCCGGGAAAAGAGCCTCATGTCGGGACACACGTTGAGAAACCCGCCGTGCCACACGACACCGCGGCGCACGGCCACGCCCACCGCCGCGAGGAGGCCGGTGCGGCCGAAGATCCCGGGGAGGCTCGAGTCTCGCGCCGCACCACACCGCACCTGCCGCACGGCCGCCTCGAGCGCGTGCTCGAACCGCTCGAGATACCCGCCCACATCGCCGGCACCCAGACCGAGATCCCCGAGTTTTGCGAACAGCCACACGCAGACCTGCCCCGGCCCGTGCAGGACCGCGCCACCACCGCGGCCGACGAACCGCATGGGCAGTCCGTGCCGACGGAGTTCGTCATCGCCGAGATCGACGTCGGCTCTCGAGCCGCCGCGACCGACGGTGATGGCCGGCTCGAGTTCCCCGAGGATGAGCGTCGGTGGCCTGCCCCCGGGCTCCGAGACCTCCCACGCGAGCCGCTCCGCCATCGCGCACGCGGCGTCGATCCCGATCGATCCCGCGAGCCACGCCGCGAGCGGGCGGCGAGCCTCGGCCATGGCGTCGGGTCGGGGTGATTCGTGGTGCGGGCGGGCCATCACGATGTTGTACCGCGCGGCCCGGCTGTATCGTCCAGAATCCCGTGAAGCTCCGCCCACGAGACCGGCTGCCACGGCACCGCGTCCGGGAGGATGCCACTGCGGAGCTCGATGGCAGGGCCCGCATCCGCGCGCTCGAGTGCGCGGTCCACCGCTCCGCCGAGCCTCTCGAGCCACTCCGGCACCTCCACCCCGGAGCCGCTCGCCAACCCGAGGAGCATGCCGGCACGCTCCTCCAGCGCCGCGCCCGCGCCGACCGGGGTGCCCGTCACGGCCTCCGCCACCGCCGGGTCGACGAGCGACTCCAACTCGTCCTGTTCGAGGACCGCGGTGAACGGCCGCCCGACGCGATCGGCGACGCTCGCGAGCCGCACACCGGAGGACGCCTCCAGCGCCGCCAGCCGCGCCGCGAGCTCGGCGGCCGTGTCGCGGGTTTCGTCGTGCATCCGCCCACGCCAGGCCGCGGCGGCATCGCGCAGCCCGCGGCGGGCGAGCACCCTGTGCGCCATGTTCACGGGCCGCAGCGTCCACGCGATGCGGTCATATTCAGCCTTGATCCGCAGGAACTCGAGGAGGATGTGGAGGTGCTCGCCGCGGTCGGACTGCGTGGTGGTGGAATTCCAGTCGCGATATTCGGCGTGGTTCTCGGCAACGCACTCGAGCACGAACCGCAGGCGGCCGGCCGCCTGCCGGATCGGCAGGACATCGGCGTCGAGATCCGCGACGAGCCGGGCGGGGTGCCTCGGCCGCCCGGCGTCGTTCAACTCGTCGGGCTCGCCCGCGTGGCGGTCGACGAGCTGCTCGAGAAACCGCCTCACACCCCCGCGCAGGATCCCGCGGAGCGATGGCGGGGCGAGGAGGTGCTGTGTGAACAGCCCGGCCCCGTACCGTTCGACGAAATCCTTGACGGCCGCGAATGTCTTCGGTTCGCGCACCCGCTCGAGCACCGAAAGCCGCAGCTGACGGGCGTGCGTCATCCACGTGTCGAGGAGTTTCGGCACGAGCAGGGAGAGCCCCTCGAGGATCCGCTGCGTGACCGCCGCGTCGTCGGGCACGGCGCCGTCTTCGCCGGGCATCCGCGCGCTTTCCACGATTCGTTCCACGAGCGCGGCGGTCGCCGCCTCGAAGACGCGGTCGAATTCACTGACGCTCGCCGCGCCGGGGGGGCGGAGCGTCTCGAGCGACTTCGCCATATGGACGAGTTCCGACGTCTCCTTCACGAGCCCGAGCCGCGGCAGGCAGGCGGCGAGCCGCTCGAGGAGCCGCTCACGGCCGCGAGCCCGCGCGATGCGCAGGGGACGTCCGCCCCTCGACAGCGGCACGTAGAGCACCGGCTTGCCGACGAGACGCCTCTTCACGGCGGCCAACGCCTTCCGGGTCGCAGCCGCGTCGCCCCGGAAGATGTCGGCGAACAGGCGGCCCACCGTCGCCCCGTCGCTCGAGACGGCGTTCCGGGAACCGAGGCAGATCCGGGCGGAGAGGATCCAGAGCGTCTCCGTCGCCTGCACGGCCGCGTCGACGAGCCGCTCGATGGCCGCGTCACGCTGCCAGCGAAGCCGGTCGTATTCGCCGGGAGCGACACCCGGGGCCGGGGCCGCATCAAGGGCCACGAGATGATCGGCGGCCCGCACGCACGTGCGCCGCAACCGCCTGAGCGAGTGCCGCCATCCGACCGCCGAGTCGACATCGGCACGCGCGGGAATCGCCCGCTCGCGTGCATCGGCGGCACAGGACGCCGTCACGGCGTGGCGCACCAGCCTGCAGACTCCCGCCAGGAACTCGGCGGCCTGTTCCACCTCGATCATGCCCCCGCCGACTCCGCCCCCGGGCAGGTCGACGTCGAGCATCCCGCCCTCGACACCGTCGTCGGCTGAATCCCGCCACACCATCGATTCGTACGCCGAGGCGACCCGCTCCTCCTCCGGCTGATCGTCGCCGGGTTCCGCGCCCGCATCGCGGCCCTCGTCGCGGACCGCCGGGGAGCGGGTGCCACCGTCGTCCCGCGCGGCCACCTGTTCCAAGAGATCGACGACGCCGCTGGTGTTCGAATCCACGAGCTCCAGGAACCGACGCATCCGGGCCCGCCCCGCGGCGGTCGTGTCGGCCCCGGACCGCGCGATCCACCGCGCCGCCGCGGCCAGCCAGTCGCCGCCCGACCGCTCCACGGAGGTCCCCTCGAGAAGCGAGGCCCAGTGCACGAGCAGACCCATCGCACCATCGAGGTCACCCTCGTCGAGGAGCGCCGCCGCCGCCTGCGCGTGGCTCTCCGGAGACGAGAACCCCGCCACTTCCTTCCTCCAGAACGCGGGCGGCGGCGCCTGCACGAAGGCCCGCCTGCGCTGCAGTGCCGCGATCACCTCCCGCGCGGAATCGACGACCTCTCGGCCCGAGAGATGAGGCACGCCCGACACGGTCGTCGTCGCGTGCCGATCCCACCAGGCGGCGAGCCGTTCGAGTGCGGCTGCGGCGCGCGTCGCCACGGGCTCAGGTCCACCGAGGCTGCACTCGCGCCACACCGCCGCATAGCCCGCGAGGATCGACTCCGTGGCGGCCACGAGATCCTCCACGCGTGGATCGGCGAGGCTCTCACCGCCAGGTTCATGCAGCGGAAACTGCCCGCCCAGCCCGAGGATGTTCCACGGGTCGACCGCCGCGCCGCAGCCGACGGCACGAAACAGGAGGTCGCTCGCGGCGTCGAGCCTCTCGAGCGCCTCCTGTCCCCCGCGTGGCCGTTCCGCGGCTGGGGCCCGGCGGGCCGCGACGACGAGGCTCGTGATCCGCGCGAACAGCCGTGCCGATGCGGCGGGCACGGCGCCTGCGAGCCGATCGGCGGCCTCGGCGCGCCCGATCCGCGCGAGCACCGCCGCCAGCGCCACGTTCTCCACCTGGCGTGCACGGCGCGCCGCGAGAGTCGCGTTGATGTGCCGACGCACGCCGCCGAAGGGCTGCCTGAATCGCTGCGCCTCGGACTCGAGTCGCTCACGATGTGCCGGCGGGAGCGTGGCGAGCAGCCAGCGGTAGAAGTCGTCGCGATACCCCGCGATCCGCGGCAGGAGTTCGGCGAGCGGCAAACCCGCGTGGTGCGCACCCGGCCCGCGGCCGGAAAGCCCTGCCGCCATGAGCATGACTCCCGCGAGCACGGCCGACGATTCGAGGTGGAGTTGCGCCCGGCGTTCCACGAACCCATCGAGCGGCGATGCAGCCGCCACGGCGGGCCAGGAGATGATCCCGTCGAGCGTGGCCTCCTGGACGACCATGCGACGATAGTTTCCGCGGGCATCGATCCTCTCGGGATCCCACAGGCCGAAGAGATAGTTGGGGCGGCTCGCCGCGGGATGCAGGAAGTCGAACGCACGTGGATCGATCGCGAGTTCCTCGAGCAGCCCGAGGTCGAAGTCGGCCTGCTCCAGGAGGTTCTGCGGCGCCGCCGAGAGGATCTCGATCGCCCCGGTGACGAGGTCGCGGTAGCGGCCGTGTGCCACACCGGCACCGGCGACGAAGAGCGGGACCGGCCTCACCCGCTCGTGTGGGTAGGGCTCGGAAAGGCGGCCGTTCTCGAGCGTCGCCACCGGACGCCAGCCGACGTAGTCGTTGAGCCGACCGATGGCCGCCGCCACGGCCGCGGCGACGGCCGGCGCGTCGGCGTCCCCGTCGTCTTCGGGAAGTCCGACGGCCAGCAGCGCCTGCGTCGCGGCGGCGACGAAAAAAGGCCGCTCGATCGCCCCGGGAGACTGGTGCTCGAGCAGGTCTTCGTGGAACGCGCGATATTCGGCCAGCAGGCTCCCGAGGATCGCCAGAACCTGCCGGGCCTGCCGGGCATCCCGGAAGGCCGGTGCGGAGACCTCGAGCCCGGCGAGCCGCTCCTTCAGGGAATCGATCACCGCCCGCGCCGCATCCACCCGCTCGACCGGTCCCTCCGGACCGTCGGGCTCGACGGCCGCGAACAGCAGGCTCCATGCGTGCCACACCGCCGGGTCGAAGGCGCCCGACGAGAAGTTCAGATAGCCGAGCACCGCGGCCGCTGGATCGGCCGAACGGGATGGCGGCGGTGCCTGCGACATGGGGCGGGCGTGACGGGTGTGGCGGTTGGAGGGGCTGGCACGGCCGTTTCTGCCGGGAATGTCCGGGCGACGCTGTGCGGATCCTACCATTTTTGCACGCCACCATTTTTCGAACTACTGTTTGAAACATGACGCTCGAATCCTCCATTCGCGGGCGATACGATTCGACGCGGCTCTCGGTCGCACTCGGCGCCGCGATCCTGTTGTGTGGCGGCGCACGGGCCGACTGCCTCTGCGGCACGGCGGCGGACGTCATGGAGGCGGAGCGTGCCGGGCTCCAGCGCGAGTGGCTCCTGCAGGTTCCCTTCGACGCCTCCACCTCCGCCATCGAACATGTCGTGATCGACCGCGACCTGGTGGTCGTCCAGACCGGCGATGGCAACGTGATCGCCGTGCAGGCTGGTGACCAGAAGCCGGGGTTGCCGCTGCCCGGCACGATCCTCTGGAAGCATCCAATCGACGGTGACGCCCGGCCATTTCAGGCGGCGGCGGTCGGCACCGACATCGTGGCGGTCGCCCACGGCGACGGCATCCACGCCTTCGACCGGGTGACCGGGCTGGCGGTCTGGGACCGTCGCTTCTCGCACCTCGCCGACGCCGGCGCCGCCGTCTCAGGCTCCTGGGTCTACACGCCCTTCGGCGACGGGAAGATGATGCGCCTGCCCACGAACCCCAACCGTGGACCTCAGGCCGCCAGCGAGGCCGCCTCGGATGACGCCGGACCGAAGCCGAAGCAGGCGGCGAAGCCGGCCCGCAAGAAGCCGAAGACGGGAGCCCGACGGTTCGAGAGCCTCGAGCCCCGCGTGCTCGAGGCGGCGGGAACCGTGTCGCTGCAGCCGCAGCCCTTCAAGGGCGGCGTGCTCTGGTGCACCGAGGGCGGCACGCTCGTGGTGCTCGACCCGAGCGAAGACGCATGGCGGAGGAACGAGTTCTTCCTCGACCAGGCCCCGGCAGGACGGCCGCTCGTGCACGACGACGCGATCTTCGCCGCCACCGCCGCAGGCGATCTCGTGCGGATCGACCCCATCGCCGACGCCTCGGGCTCTCTGCGGCTCACGTGGCGCGTGCTCCTCGACACCCGGCCCCCGGGGACGATGTTCGTGTCGGGCGAGAAGCTCGTGGTGCCGCTCGGGCAGGATGGGCTCGCCGCCTACTCCACGAAGACGGGCGACCTCCTGTGGCGCAGCGCGGCGGTCGGGCGGGTGGTGGCCGTGGCGGCCGGCCGCGTCTGGCTCGTCGACCGCATGGAGCGGCTCGTGGGCCTCGACCTGGAGACGGCCGAGCGACGCGACCTGTTCTGTCTCGGCGGCTTCACGGTGCCGGTTGCGAACCAGGCCACGGACCGGCTGATCCTCGCCTCGCCGGCCGGCGCCATCGTCTCGCTCAAGGCCCGCTGAGCCGCGGTCGCCGCGGAGTCCCTCAGCGCGGCCGCGTCGGCACGCGGGACTTCGGATCCTGCCTCCAAGCCTCGAGCAGCAGTTCGTAGAGCGCTTGATCGAAGCGGAACAGCCGGTGTGGATCCTGGAAGAAGCACTCGCTGGCGACGGCAAAGAACTCGCCGGGGCTCTCCGCCGCGTATTCGTCGAACGGCACGCTGCGCCCCTCGTCGAGCGCCTCCTCGAAGCGGATCTGGCAATCGTCGACGGCAGAGGCCCAGCGCCGCGCGTCGTGCGGGGAGCGGAGCGGCGGCACGCCGTCCACCTCGCCGTCGAGCATGTCGAAGGCGTGCGCGCATTCGTGGATCACGACCGACCGTGGGCCGTCGCGAAGCCGACCTCCCTCCACCACCCGTGGCCAGGAGAGCACCATGCTCCCGCCGGCCCATGTCTCCCCGAGACGCTCCTCCCGCCACTCGAGTTCGCCACCGCCGTCGAGCGGCGCCGACTTGGGCGCGAGGTAGTCGCCTGGATACACGAGCACAGATCGCAGCCGGTCGAGCAGTTCCCCCTCGAACCCCAGCATCACGATCCCGGCCTGCCCCGCGATCGATACCCGCACCTCGTCGGTGATCTCGAGGCCCCGGCAGCCCTCGAACCGCTTCTCGGACAAAAACACCGCCACCCACGCTCTGAGCCGCTCCGCGTCGCGGCCGTCGAGCCACGCAGCCTGGCGGACGTTGCGGCGGAGAATCTCCTCCCACTCCGCCGGAAAAGGCCTCGTCCGGATCGCGCGCCGCCGCCGCTCCCGCAGCCACCCGAACATCGCAGCCTCCCGGTCAGGAGGGCCTCATGCCGGCCGGTGGCTGGATGTCGAACCCGTAGCGGGCGAGGTCGAGGGCGAGCACGATGCAGCCGACGGCGATGGCGATGAACGAGAGGACGAGCATCGCAGTGTAGACGTTCACGGGCGGCCGCTGCGTCGAGTGCGAGTCGTCAGCCATGCTCAAGGTCGCTCCGTCGGCGCGGTCGATCGATCAGGCCTTCAGCCGCGTCGCCACCCGGTCTCCGGGCTGGATGTCGCCGCGCTTGAAGTCGCGCAGCACCCGTCCGACGCAGCGGTCCGGTTTCACGCTGATCACCTGGACGCGGCCCAAATATTCGTCGTTTCGGTACACCTCCAGGAAGTGCCCCATCTGCACGCCGTCGTCGCCACCGAGGGTGACCTCGACGGAGTCGTCGGCGACCGCCGTCACGACGCCGCCGGCCGTGGGCACGTGGTCGCGCGGCAGACTGTCGATCGCGAGGCCGTGCTGCTTGAGGAGCAGCCTCGCGTTGGCGACCTGCTTCTCGAGCTGGGCCTTGCGCTCGTTGGCGATCTCGAGGAAGGAGATCTTCTCGTGGAGCTCACGGGCGATCTCCGCGGCCCGGCCGACCTGCTCGTCGACCTTGGCCTGCTGCCGCGCGATCTCGGCCCGCAGATCCTCCACCATCTTCGTGGCCTTCTCCACCTCGGTCCGCGAGACGGCGAGTTCGGCCTGCGCCTTCTCCCGCTCGTCCTCGCGCGACTCCTTCTCCTTGCGGAGAGCCTGCAGCTCCTTGTCCTTCTGCTCGAGCGCGGTCTGAATCTTGGCGATCACCTGGTCACGGGCAGCCTCCGAGGCGGCCACTTCCGCCGTCAGTTTGTCGACCTCGGCCTTGAGCGTCTCGCGTTCCTTCTTCGCCTCTTCGAGCTGCAGCTTGTAGCCGAGCGGCTTGCCAGCCTGCACCTGATCCGCCGTGCGGTTGATCTCCTCGCGCCAGTTCGTGTGCGTGGAATAAAGCGCGACCGCGAAGCTCATGAACACGAGGCTCATGACGAACACCGCAAACACGAAGATCTTGCCGATGATGTTCATGCCATGCCCTCCCCCGCAGCCTATCCCTGAATCGGCAGGCCGGTCAACGTGCCTGCAGGACGCGGTTTTCGGGCCTTCCACTCGAGCAGGCCCCCGACGACGGCCGCCACCACAACCGCCACACATCCCCCCGTCGGCACATCCCCCCAGAAAAGCCACGGACTCTCCCGCCCGTCCGGCACGACGGCCGCCCGGAGCGTGGCGGTGTCGCGGCGCGGGCCGCGGGCCAGCAGCCGCCCGGAGCCGTCGATCCAGGCCGAGAATCCGGTGTTCGCGGCGATCACCAGCGGCGTGCGCACCTCGACGGCGCGGAAGATGCCGCAGGCGAGGTGCATGTCGAGCTCGCTCGATCCCCAGAACCAACCGTCGTTCGTGAGGTTCACGAGCACGTCGGGCCGGCGGCCCGCGGCGGCGAGGTCGCGCACCATCGAGCGCACCGCCCCCGGGACGGCCGTCTCGTAGCAGATGTTCGCCGCCACGCGCCTCCCGGCGAGATCGACCGCGACGGGCGCCCGGCCCGGCGTGAGGCCGGCCGGCAGCGGCGTGAGCCGGTAGAGCCAGGGGAAGACATCACCGAACGGGATCCGCTCCCCGAAGAGCACTGGATGCATCTTGTCGTAGCAGCCGAGCCGTGCCCCGGCGGCGTCGAGGAACAAGGCGGCGTTGTAATGACGGGCGCCCCCGGGCGCCGTGGGCGCAATCTCCTGGCGATCGAGCCCCACGAGCCAGGGAGCGC
>RFPF01000096.1 GCA_009926295.1 Planctomycetia bacterium | reverse complement strand
TGTCCGGCTTCCACGCCGAGCGCGAAGCCTGTGATGCCGCTGGCCAGCCGCCCGGCCGGCAGACCGAGTTCAGCAAGACCCGATGCGAAGCCGAGCCCATGCAGCAGCCCGAACAGGAACACCACCGCAAGGCGCCACCGACTGACCGATCGCGCGAACATGTTCTCCAGCGCGATGAAGGCGATCGACAGCGCGATCGCGGGCTCCACCACGCTCGCGGGCACATGCACCCACCCCAGCACCGCCAGCGACAGCGTGACCGTGTGCGCGAGCGTGAACGCGGTCACCTGCTTCGCCAGCGGCAGCAGGCGCGGCGAGAGCAGGAACAGCCCCAGCACGAACAGTGCGTGATCGGCGCCCTCGGGCACGATGTGATGGAACCCAAGCCGCATGTACCGCCACAGGACCGAGGCAGGTGTGGGGTCGTTCGTCTCGTTCTCCGCCTTGGCGGTCGGTGGTGCCGAGGGGCCGGACTGCGTCGCGCTTGCAGCGGCCGCGGAACCGGGTATTGCCGCCACGGACACGTCGAAACTCGGCGACTGCGCACCCGCCTCCAGCGGCAACGCCAGGCGTGGAAGCCCTGGTCGTTCGATGGTGAGCATCGAGGGGCCGAGCGATGCGGGCAGGCTGACGGACCACGCCCGGCACGCCGTGGCAGAACACGCAGTTGCTGACGTACAGCGCCGTGCCCTCGGCCACCGCCGGCGCGGCGACGTCGCAATCCCAGAAATGATCCACGAGGCTCTTGCGCCGGGAGCGGTCGTGGCGCACCATGCGATCCAGCCCTTCCTGCTTGAACCGAGCCGGCTGTGCGGCGTCGACGGCGCTCCGGGCCGCGGCGGGGCCGGCGAGGACCTGCTCGTGGTAGGCCTCCGGGCGACGGTCGAGCGTGGCGAGGAGATTGTGCTCCTGGTCGCGGAGGTCGAGTTCGTAGAGCATGCCGCCCTTTGCGGGCGCGATCCAGGCGTCGAGGCGGTCGCTCGACAGGCGGATGTCGGTGCGGCCGTCGAAGTCGTGGTCGGCTGCGGTCGCCTCGATCCATTCACCGCGCCGGCCCTCCGCGCGGTCGGCCGCCTTGTCGGCCGCGATCAGCTCCCGGTAGATCGCGTTGCGCAGATGGGGCAGGTAGATGCCGCCGAAGGCGCCGTGCCAGTAGCCGCAGTTGCACTGTCCGCGGTAGAGCGCCCGGGTCGCGTCGGCGAGCGTCGCCGGATCGGCCGTTCCGGTGCGCCTCAGCAGTTCGAGCCGCCCGCTCACGGCGAGCATCCGGGCGTACATCTCGTTGGCCTCGGGATACCGCATGCGGAAGTTGCGCCACGTCCCGCCGCGCAGAAACTGGGCCGCGTTCGCCAGCGTTGGGTCGGCCGCCGCGGCCACGCGCGCCGCGACGCACGCGCGCTGCCTCTCCGGCGGCAGCACCCACTCCGTCATCTCGCGATAGCTGCACTCCGGCAGCCAGATCGGCCCCGCCGGCAGCGTGTCGCGGACCACCTCCGAGGGCAGGGCCATCTCGATCCAGTCGGCGTTCCGCTCGAGGAGCGAGAAGAACGCCTCGAGCCAGCCCTCCTCGAAGCAGGCGCGGTGCGTGTCGGGCCAGACGCCGAACTTCTCGCCGTCGTCGCCGAAGACGGCCAGCGCCCCGTGGCGGCGTTCCCCGAGCCACCGCAGGTGATCGATGGTCGTGTGCGGTGCGGCGAACGGGATCACGTACCGGAGCCTTTCGCTCACGGGGAACACCGCGAGCGTGGCGCCGTCCCCCTCGGTGATCCAGAGGCGGTCGAGCTCGTCCTCGCCGAGGCCGGCGGCCTTGAAGTGGCTGTCGTCGAGGATCGTCCACTCGATCCCGGCGGCGACGATGTCGGCGGTCATTCCGGGATCCCACACCCGCTCCGCCACCCACATGCCGGAGACCTTGGCGCCCAGCCGCTGCTGGAGCCACTGCGTGAAGGCGGTGATTTGCCCGATGCGGTCGCGTGCCGGAAGCATCGCCAGCACCGGCTCCTGGAACGCGCCTCCGACGATCTCCACCCGCCCCGCCGCGGCGAGCCCCGCGAGGCGGTCGAGGTAGTCCGGGTGCCGTCGATCGAGCCACTCGACCAGCGGCCCGCTGGTGTGCAACGCCAGGCGGATGCCCCGGTGCCGCTCGAACAGGTCGAGGAACGGCAGGTAGCTCGCGTGGTAGGCCTGCTCGATCACCTCGTCGAAGTTGCCGACGGGCTGGTGATCGTGCAGCACGAATACGAATCGGACGGCGGCGGACATCGGCTCTCGGGCGGTGCGCGGGAAGCGTCCGTCGAATTCTCGACCCTCCCCTTCCCGGCGCCAAACCTCCGGAGAGCGATTTTCCAGCCGCGTGCGGCGGGGTCGTGCCGGTGGTGACGGTTGCCGAAGAGAACCGGCTTCAGGCCTCGCGCAGCCGCCGCGCCGACTCCGCGGGCGACATCGTCGTGATGTGGCAGCCGGTGGCGAGCTCAAAGCCGGCGAACTCCGCGAGCCGCGGCAGGATCTCGAGGTGCCAGTGCCAGTTTTCGATCCCCGCGGACGTCGAGCCGACCGATGCGAAGGGAGCCTGGTGCAGCCACCAGTTGTAGTCGGCGCCCGGGACGATGCGGTCGAGCCGCGCGACCACCCGCTGCGTCAGCGACGCGACGGCCGCCACCGCATCGGCGTCGGCCGCGTGGAAGTGGCGGCAGGCGGATCTCGGCAGGATCAAGGTCTCGAAAGGCTGCCGCGGCGCGTGGGGCACCAGCGCCACGAGGTCGCCCTGCTCGGCCACGATCCGGCCCTCGGCCTCGGCCAGGCGGATCAGGCTGCCGAATGGATCGCTCGCGCAGCCCGCGATGGCGATCTTGCCCGCCACGAACGGCGGCAGGAAGTCGAGGGCCACGAGCTGGCTGTGCACGTGTTCGAGCGACGCCCCGGCCGCGGGCCCCGAGTTCTTGAACACGAACGCCCAGGCCAGATCGCTCCGCTCGGAGAGCGCGGCCAGCCGGCGGCGGCAGAGTTCCCAGGCGTCGCGCCAGCGCGCCGGCGGGATCGCGAGGATCGACCGTTCGTGGTCGGGGCACTCGACGAGGACCTCGTGGACGCCGTGGGCCGGCTGACGCAGCCCCGAGCCGTCGGGGGCCGGCCCGCCCGGCGCGGCCTCCATGACCACGGGAAACTCGTTGGGCACCAGCCGCACGTGCCAGGGCAGCGCGGCGTCTTCGGGCTTTCGCAGCACGGCCGGCGGGGTGCGCGACTCGTGGCCGGCGCAGAACGGGCAGTCGGCCGCGGCTCCCGCCCGCCCGGTCTGCACGGGCCTCATCGCACGCTGGGGCGCCACGAACACGGTGCGTAGCGCCAGGGGCTCGTGATGCCGCAGCGGCACCGGGCCGCGGGCCGCGGATGGGGGCTGGTCGACCGACATGGCCAGAGCGTACCACACCCTGCGCACGCCCGGAGCGGCCCAGCCCGCGCCCGCCGCCAACCCGCCGACACGTTGAATGCCGTCGGCGCCCCCCTTACACTCATGCCGCGCGGATCGTGAATCGCGATGCCGGCACACTTCGAGGGACGCACGATGCTCACCGTTGGCGACTCATTTCCGCAGTTCACCGCCCAGGCGTGCGTCGGCACCGGCAAGGACGACATCAAGCTTCTCTCGAGCAAGGACTATGCCGGGAAGTGGGCCGTGTTCTTCTTCTACCCGAAGGATTTCACGTTCGTGTGCCCGACGGAGCTCGCGGAATTCAACAAGCAGCTCAAGGCGTTCAAGGACCGCGACACGAGCGTCGTGGGTGGCAGCACCGACAACGAGTGGTCGCACATGATGTGGCGGCGGTCACACGCGGATCTCAAGGATCTCGGCTACCCGCTCATCGCCGCGCAGATCCTCGCCGCCGATCTCGGCATCCTGGAGAAGACCGAGGGCTACTGCCTGCGGGCCACGTTCATCGTCGATCCGCAGACGTCAACCAGGGTCGCGTGGGTCGGAACGTCGCCGAGGTGCTCCGCGTGCTCGACGCCCTGCAGAGCGACGAGCTCTGCCCGTGCAACTGGAAGAAGGGCGACCCGTACGTGAAGGTCGGGTAGCCGGTGCGGTTTCGCCGACGGCCCTGGTCGCGGAAGTTCGCCGACGCCTTTCGCGGGCTCTCGCGGGCCGTCCGCAGCCAGTCGAGTTTCCTCGTGCACCTCTGCGTGGGGGCGGCCGTCGTGGCGGCCGCCGCCTTGTTTCGGGTCTCCTTCGTCGAATGGTGCCTGCTCGCCGGGGCGATCGCGATGGTGCTGGCGGCCGAGGTCTTCAACTCGGCACTCGAATCGCTCGCGCGGGCGTTCGGGCCGGGTCGGAATCCGCGGATCCGCGACGCCCTCGACATGGCCGGTGCCGCGGTGCTCGTGACGGCCGGCGGGGCGGCCGTGATCGGGGGCTGCGTGTTCGTTCCGCGGTTGCTGGCTTTGCTCGCGGAATGACGGAGGGTTGCCCGCGTTGACGCGTCTGGTACCGCTCGGATAGGGTGCCCGCGCGGCGGGATCGTTGGCCACCGGAGAGGATCGGACCATGGGCAGGTTGCTGGCGGAGGCGATCGGGACGTTCTGGCTCGTGCTGGGCGGATGCGGCAGCGCAGTGCTGGCCGCGGCCTATCCCGACCTCGGGATCGGCTTCGTCGGCGTATCGCTCGCGTTCGGGCTCACCGTGCTCACGATGGCCGCGGCCGTGGGCCACGTGTCGGGATGCCACCTGAATCCGGCGGTCACGGCGGGCCTCGTGGCGGGCGGGAGGTTCCCGCTGCAGGACGCGCTGGGGTACGTGGTGGCGCAGATGCTCGGCGGCCTCGCCGGCGCCGGCGTGCTGTATCTCGTCGCCCGCGGGAATCCCGCCTTCGACGTCGCCGCCGGCTTCGCATCCAACGGCTACGGCGACCACTCACCGGGCGGATACTCGCTCGCCAGCTGCTTCATCGTGGAGGTGGTGATGACGGCGATGTTCCTGTTCGTGATCCACGGGGCGACGGATCGGCGGTCGAGCCCGGCCGTCGCGCCGCTCGCGATCGGCCTGTGCCTCACGCTGGTGCACCTCGTGAGCATCCCGGTGACGAACACCTCGGTGAATCCCGCCCGCAGCACCGCGACGGCGTTCTTCGCAGGCGGCTGGGCGGTGGAGCAACTCTGGCTCTTCTGGGTGGCGCCCGTCGTTGGCGGTGTCCTTGGCGGCCTGCTCTACAGGAGCATGGTCGACTGCGAGGAGTGACTGCGATGCGGATGGCATGCTGCCTGCTCCTCTGTCTCGCCGCTCCCGGCACCGCGGCGGAGATCCCGCTCTGGCCCGAAGGCGTGCCCGAGCCGCGGGTGCCGTCCGATCCTGCGGAGAAGGTGGAAACGGGAAAGGACGGCATCACGCGCCGGTCGAACGTGTCGAACCCACGCCTCGTCGTGTTCGACGTCGCCCGGGATGCCGCCGCGGCCGCGCGGCCGGCCGTGATCGTGGTTCCCGGCGGAGGTTTCAGCATCCTCGCCGACGAGCACGAGGGCACCGCCGTGTGCCGCTGGTTCAACGACCGCGGGTTCGTCGCCTTCCTCCTGCTCTACCGCGTGCCCACGGGCAGGCTCGAGGCCCCGAACGCGGGTCCCGCTATGGATGCCAGGAAGGCCGTGCACGAGGTCCGCGCCCGGGCGGGAGAGTTCGCGGTCGATCCCGCGAAGATCGCGATCGTCGGCTTCTCGGCGGGGGGGCAGACCGCGCTGGTAGCCGCGGCGGGAAATGCGCCGCCCACGGGGGTGCCCGCTGCAACTGCCGCCCGCCCCGACGCCGTCGTGCTCGTCTATCCGTGGAAGGTCGCCGAGGGCGATGCCGTACGGGGCGACATCACGCTCGACGCGCGGACGCCCCCGACGTTCATCCTTCAGGCCGCGGACGACAGGACGTCGCCACCCGACGGCGCCGCCGTGCTCTACCGGGGACTCGTGCGGGCCGGGGTGCCCGCGGAGATCCACGTGTACGAAACCGGTGGCCACGGGTTCGGCATGAAGCCGCAGCCGGGAGGCGGCGTCCTGGCCGATTGGCCGAATCGCGCCCTCGAATGGCTCCGCGGCCGGGGCTTCTGACGACTACTTCGCGGCCCGCAGGTCATAGCACAGGATCGCGTCTCCCTCGCGAAGATAGAGCCGGCCGTCGAGGATCACCATGTGGGCCCAGCTCGGCCGGTCGCCGCTGCCGGGCACCTTGAAGCTCGAGACCTCCGCGTAGGCTGCCGGATCGGCCTTCACCAGTGCCACGGTGCCGTCGGCATAGCGGACGTAGACGTGGCCGTCGGCTGCGGCGACGGTCGCGGAGTTTCTTCCGCTGCCCCGTTCCTTCCATACCACCCTGCCCGTCTCGAGCTCGGCACAGACGAGGATCGGCTGGTCGTCGGCGCAGCCGTAGAGGTGATCGCCCACGAGCACGATCCCGCCGTGCTTGTTGGCGAGTTCGGGCTTGAGGCCGTAGACCTCCTCCATCGTCACGCTGTCGCCCGATCCTGCCTTCTGTCGGAGGAGGGCTCCGCCTCGCTTGTAGCCCGCGGCGATGAACACGAGGTCTCCCCTGACGATCGGCGTGGGGATCACGGCCGTCGTCTTGTCGATCGGGTAGGCCCAGAGGAATTTTCCCGTCCCGGCATCGACGGCGAACGCCCCGGCGGCCGTGGTCTGGATGCAGACTTTCCGGTTGCCGACCTCGGAGATCACGATCGACGCATGGCCCGCACCGCGATCGCCCTTCATCGGGCACGTCCACAGCGGTCGCCCGGTCTTCTTGTCGAGCGCGACCATCGTGGCCTGCTCACCTCCGGGGGTGCAGATGAGCCGGTCGCCGTCGATCGTCACGCTCTCGCTGTAGCCCCAGGCGTCGCCCTTCGTGCCCCCGAACTGCGCCTTGAGATCGACGCGGTACTTTTCGCGGCCGTCCGCCGTGGCGCAGGCCACGAGCTGTCCGAACGGCGTGATCACGTAGACCGTGTCGCCGTCCACGGTGGGCGTGCTCCGCGAACTCTGCCAATCCTCCTTGCCGTCGTTCCATGGACTCCCCGTCCTCGCCTTCCAGAGCTGCTTGCCGGTCGCACGGTCGAAACAGGTGAGGTATTCGTCCTTGTCACCGGCGGTGGAGATGCCGTCGCCGAGCGTGTAGATCCGCTCGCCGGCGATCGCGAGGCTGGCGTAGCCGCGGCCCGCACCGGCGGTCTGCCAGACGAGCGGAGGTCCGTCGGCCGGCCACGACTCGAGGAGGTCGGTGTCGGGGGCGACGGCCGTGCGATCAATGCCGCGAAACGTGGGCCAGTCGGCTGCCGGGGCGGCGGCGGCCACGAGCATCGCTCCGATCGCCAGGGTCATGCGCATGCTGGAGTCTCCTTCTTCTTCGTCCGGGATGCGGGAATCCGCGGAGCCTACGGGCGTGACCGCGGGTCGGTCAACGCCCCGGGCCACGGTACACTTGGAACTCGTCGCCCGAGAGCGGGCGGTTCCTCCGCGGGAGTGCGTGGCGTGTCCGTCAAAGCGTCTGAAAACGAGTTGTTCGGCAAGCGGGTGACCGTCGAGCAGGTGGAGGAGGGTCACGACCTCGCCCCCAAGTTCGACGCGGCCGGCCTCATTCCCTGCGTCACCACCGACGTTCGTTCCGGGGAGGTGCTGATGGTGGCCGTGATGAACCGCGAGGCCCTCACCAGGACGATCGAGACGGGCGAGGCCCACTACTGGAGCCGCAGCCGCCAGCAGCTCTGGCACAAGGGGGCCACGAGCGGCCTCGTGCAGAAGGTTGTCGAGATGCGAATCGACGACGACCAGGACTGCGTCTGGCTGCGCGTCGAGATCGCCGGCGGCGCGAGCTGCCACGTCGGCTATCGCAGCTGCTTCTACCGCAGGGTGCCGGTGGGCACAGACCGCGCGAAGGGCACGGCGCTCGAGTTCACCGAGCACGAAAAGGCGTTCGACCCCAAGGCCGTCTACGGCGACGCCCCGAACCCGACGCAGCTCTGAGCGTCTGCGGGGCAGGCATCAGCGAGTCACGTCAACTCGCCCGCCCGGCTCTCAGGGCGTGAGCAGTCCTGAGCCTCACCTTTCCTGATTGGGTTGAGGAGGCTTCGGGCTCCCCGTGTCCCGGGAGCCGGCGTAGCTGACCAGCGAAGCCATGGATGGCGCAGCGCAGGCAGGTCCGAGCGAGCGGAGGGCTGGAGGCCCGCAGCGAGCGTCCGGCGACGGGATTCGGGGAGCCCGAAGCCGGCGCGGTCGCGAAAACCGCATGGACTCCCGGGGCATCGGGAGCGAGGTATTATTGATTCTGCAGGCCGATCCAGAGGTCACCCCATGCTCAGCCCCACCCAGGTCGTCGAAGCATACTTCCTCGAGTCACGGCATCAGTTGCTCGAGATCGCGGCCTATCTCGACCGCTACGACGCCGCCGTGGCCCGGGCCGGCGACCGCAACGGCGCGGCGGCTGCGGATGAAAAGAAACTGATCCTGATCCGCCGGGCGCTCGAGATCGTGGCGGAGGGGAAGCCGGCGCGGGAGCGGACGATCGCGCTTCTGGAGCTCTTCGCGACCGTCTAGCCGCCGCCACGCACATCCCATGCAGATCATCCAGCCCCACTACCACGCGATCGCCCGCACAGCGCAGGACTACGAGCGGATGGCGATGAGCGGCGTGGTGGCCGTCGCCGAGCCAGCCTTCTGGGCGGGGTTCGACCGGCTCTACCCAGAGACCTTTCTCGACTACTTCCGGCAGATCAGTGAGTTCGAGCCGACGCGGGCGGCGCAGTACGGCATCCGGCACTTCTCGTGGGTGGCGGTGAACCCCAAGGAGGCGGAGAATCCGACACTCACGCGCGAGGTGCTGAAGCATTTTCCGGAGTTCTTCGCCAAGCCGACGGTGCTCGGCGTCGGCGAGACCGGCCTGCACAAGTCGACGAAGAACGAGTGCGAATCACTCGAGGCCCACGTCGAGATCGCCATGAAGCACGACCAGCTCGTGCTCATCCACACGCCGCACCTGGCCGACAAGGCCCACGGCACGAAGCGGGTGCTGGAGGTGCTCGCAGGGATGAACGTGAACCGCGAGCGGATCTGGATCGACCACGTCGAGGAGCAGACCATCAGGCCCTGCCTCGACGCGGGCTACTGGGTGGGGTTCACGCTCTATCCCATCACGAAGTGCTCGCCGAAGCGGGCGGTGGACATGCTGGAGAAGTACGGCACGGAGCGCATCCTCGTGAACTCCTCGGCCGACTGGGGACCGAGCGATCCGTTCACGCTTCAGGAGTGCATTCTCGAATACCGCCGCCGGGGGCACTCGCTCCAGGAGGCGATCGAGGTGTTCCACAACAATCCCTGCCGGTTCCTCGGCCAGAATCCGAAGTTCGACATCCGGCCCATTCGCGTCGAGACCGCCACCGAGGCGGTCGCCACCGCCTGACGGCCCCGAGCAGGACGCTTCCGCGATGTCTGACGCCGGCGCCACGCAGCTTTCGATCACGCGGCAGCTTTCGTTTTGTGCGGGGCACCGGCTCCTGCGGCACGAGGGGAAATGCGCGTTCTTCCACGGCCACAACTACAAGGTGGACGTCGAGGTGGCTCCGCGGGCGGGCGGTGCCGTCCTCGACGACGTGGGGCGGATCGTGGATTTCTCGGTGATCAAGCGGCGGCTCCTCGGCTGGATCGACGAGCATTGGGACCACGGCTTCATCGTGTCGGCCGAGGACGAGAACGGCATCGCCGCGCTCAGCGTGGTCGAGCCGAACAAAATGTTTGTGCTGCCCTACAACCCGACCGCCGAGAACATGGCCCGCTATCTGCTCGAGGCCGTGGCGCCCGAGGTGCTCGGCGATCTCCCTGTTGTCGTCCAGCGCATCGTCGTCTGGGAGACCGATACCTCCTGCGCCAGCGCCACGCGGTAACCACTCCCCATGCTCCCCCATCCCGGCCGTTTTCCCACGACCCG
>RFPF01000095.1 GCA_009926295.1 Planctomycetia bacterium | reverse complement strand
CCCGCGTGCGACCTTCGGGATCGGCCCAGGCGTCGATCGCCAGCCGCTGTTCCTTCAGGAAGTCGTCGGTCAGTTCGGCGAGCCTGTCGGGATCGTCCGGGCCGCCCGCACCGCAGGAGACGGCCACGAGTTGGAACGCGGGCTCCGAACGCAGCCGGTCGGCGAGCCGAGCCAGGCCCGGCAGCTCGCGGCGACATGGCATGCACCACGTTCCGAAGAAGTTGAGCAGGGTCACCCGGCCTGCGAAAACGGGGGACGGCCGCGAGCGGTCGGCCAGCGACACCAGTGGCAGGCGGCCCACGTCGCGTCCCACGGCGGGATGGCCCGGAGCCGCCCCGGTGCAGCCGGTCCAGCACGATCGGCCCGCACAGCTCGTTACCGTGGACGGCGGCGACCACCGCCACGTGCGGCGCGGTGCACGGCAGCGCGGTCTGCGCCGACACGACGACCTCCCGGCACCAGATTCGCGGGACCTTCGGCACGTCGAGCCACGGAGGCGACGCGCGCCACGTCGCCATGGCCCGCATCCGCCCGGCATGCGCTTCATAGACGGCCGTGATGTCGGCGCCGCGGCACCAGGCGTCGCTGCAGCCGCAGTCGGCGTCGACTTCGACTCCCAGCAGGCCTGCAGGCTCCGTGCTCCCGGGAAGGACGACCGCGATCCCGGCTGCAGGCCGCTCGAGGTCGAGGCTGGAAGCGACCTCCCCGAGCCCGCACGATGCTCGGAGTCGGACCAACGACCAGGCGGCTGCTGCAGATGGGAGATCGCTCATGCTGCTATCATCACGGAACGCGGGAAAGATACGACGACGCGGAATTGTAACCCGCGGCAACGCAGCGAGGCCGAAGACGTGCCCGATCATCTCGAGGTGTGCGAGGCGGCGGCGAGGGCGGGCGGGCGCGTGCTCGACGAGTGGCGCGGACGATTCGGGGTGTCGAAGAAGGGCTCGCACGACTTCGTCACCGAGGCTGACTTCGCATCCCAGCGGGAGATCAGGAGGATCGTCCTCGACGCGTTTCCCGACCACGGCTTCGTGGGGGAGGAGGCGCTGCCCGAGGTCGACCCGGCCCCGGTGCGGACGGACGGGCTGCGCTGGATCGTCGATCCGCTCGACGGCACGACCAACTACGTCCACGGTTTCCCGGCCTTCTGCGTGTCGGTGGCACTCGCCCGGGGCGACGAACTGCTCGTCGGGGCGATCTACGACCCCGTGCGCGACGAGTGCTTCACGGCCCGGGCAGGCGGCGGCGCCTTCCTGAATGGAGCCGCGATCCGGCCGCGGCCCACCACCGAACTTCTCGACGCGCTCGTCGCCGTCAGCTTTCCGCCGCAGGTCGCCGTGGGATCCGAGGCGGTGTCCGACTTTCTCGCAGTCGTGTCGCATGTGGATTCCGTGCGCCGCACCGGCTCCACCGCGATCAACCTCGCCTACATCGCCTGCGGGAGACTCGACGCCTTCTGGGTGCGCCGCATCGCAAGCTGGGACGTCGCGGCGGGGCTGCTGCTCGTGGCGGAGGCGGGCGGGTGCGTGGGAACGTTCGCCGACGGCGGTCATGGGAGAGTGACGCTCGACGCCCCCGCGTTCGTCGCCGCGGCGACTCCACGGCTTCTCGAAGCGCTGCGGCGAGTGCTGTCGCCGTGAGGGTGTCGGACGTCGTCGATCGTCATCCCACTCGCCGCCGTCGCCCCAGTGTGGTCGGTGAATACCCGTCCCGACGCCCGCGGACACGCGGCAAACCGGTCTGGCCCCTGTTCGGATTCGTCGGCTAGTGTCCGCCCTCCCGCGACCGGACGGCAGTGATGCCGACGGGCCGACGCGGTTCACATGGAGGCGGCCGGGACCTATGGATTGCCGAGAGCATGCGTGGCGGTCGAGGGTGTGGTGCGTGGCGGCCACGGTGGCGGTCGCGTGGTGCGGTGCAGAGGCCCGTTCCGCCGGACACCGCACGGCGAACTTCATCGTCGATGCGCCCACCGATCGGCTCGCCCGCCGGATCGGCGACGCCGCCGAGCAGTATCGCCACGACCTGGCTGTCGAATGGCTCGGTGCGCCGCTGCCCCGGTGGAGCCGCCCCTGCCCCATCAAGGCCCAGGTGGCGTCGCACCTCGGCGCGGGCGGGGCCACGAGCTTCGTCTTCGACGCCGGCGAGGTGTTCGGTTGGACGATGACGATCCAGGGCAGCGAGGAGCGGATTCTCGACTCGGTGCTGCCGCACGAGGTGACCCACACGATCTTCGCCAGCCATTTCCGCCGGCCTCTGCCCCGCTGGGCCGACGAGGGGGCATGCACCACCGTCGAGCACCCTGTGGAGCGGGCCCGGCAGCACAAGCTGCTCATCGAGTTCCTCTCCACCGGCCGCGGCATCGCCTTCCCCGAGATGTTCGCGATGCGCGAGTATCCGGCCGACGTGCTGCCGCTGTACTCGCAGGGCTATTCCCTCGCCCGCTACCTGATCGAGCGGGGTGGTCGACACAAATACGTGACGTTCGTGGGCGAGGGGCTCTCCAGCGACGATTGGGCCGGCGCCCTCGCGCGGCACTACGGCGTGGGAAACCTCGCCGAGATGCAGCAGGTCTGGCTCGATTGGGTGCGGCGCGGCTGCCCGGCACCGCCGGCTTCGCTCGCCGCGGCCGGGCCGCGTCCGGCGGCGATCGGCGGCACCACGCGGGGTCAGAGCCCCGACCCGGCTCCGCCCGCGCCACCGCGGCCGACGGTGTCGGCCGTGTCGGCCGCGGCCGGACGGCGCTCGATCTACGCGGTGCAGGCCCGGCAGGCCGGGGTCGGCTCCGGCCAGCCCGAACCCACGCTACGCTGATCCCCACCCCGCGAACAGTTGCGTGAGGTGGTAGAAGACCGGCGCCGCGAAGCAGATCGAGTCGATGCGGTCGAGCACGCCGCCGTGCCCGACCACCAGCGTGCCGTAATCCTTCACGCCGCGGTCGCGCTTGATGGCCGACATCGTCATGCCGCCCGCGAACCCCATCAGGGCCACCACGAACCCGGCCAGCGCCGCCTGCCAGGGCTCGAACGGGGGCGCCGCCCACCACAGCGCCGCAGCGAGGAGGGCCGTGCTGGTGGCGCTGCCGAGCAGGCCCTCCCACGTGCGGTTCGAGCTCACCGATGCGGCCACCAGCCGCCGGCCGAGCATCCGGCTCCAGACGTATTGCATGCAGTCGGCGAACTGGACGAGAAGGATCAGGAAGAAGAGCAGCCGGAAGTTGCCGCCGTCCGTCGCGCCTGCCAGCGGGAGCTGCAGGAGGGCGGGCGCGAAGGAGAGGCAGTAGACGCAGACCACGAGCCCGGCCTGGATCTTCGCCGTGCGCTCGAGGAACCGCTTGTAGTCGCCCGCGAAGGCGACGCGGGCGAGCACGAACAGCGTCGCGTAGACCGGCAGGAACACGCTGAACACGTCGTAGCGGTTGAGACCCACGAGCACGTAATGGAGCGGCGTGAACAGGAAGAACACCCAAAACAGCGCCCGATGGTCCCCCTTCCGCGTCGGCGTGAGCGTGATGAACTCGCGCAACGCCCAGAACGACACCAGGCCGAAGAGCACAACTGTCGCGGTGGTGCCCAGCCAGAAGGCCGCCGCCAGCACCGTGCACATGATCCACCAGCCCCGCAGCCTGAGGTTGAACGTGTCGACCGCGGCGGGGTCGAGTCCGCGGTCGGGATGCCGCTTGAGGAACTGGCCCACGGCGGTCGCGACGGCGAGCAGCCCGAGCACTCCCGCGACGAGCGCGATCGTCCGGATGTCGTTCATCGGCGGCTCATTCCTTGAGGGCAATCACGGCCCGTCGCGCGCGTTCGAGGAAGTCCACCTTCGCCTCGCCGCGCTCGAGCCAGAGGGGTGGGCCGAAGCTGATGCACGACAGCAGCGGCACGGGGAGAAACTCGCCCCGGGGGAGGACGCGGTTGAGGTTGTCGATGTGCACCGGCACGAGCTCGATGTCGGGCCGCTTCTTGGCGAGGTAGTAGAGCCCGCTCTTGAACTCCCCGATCTCACCCGTGACGCTGCGGCCGCCCTCGGGAAACACGATCA
This sequence comes from Planctomycetia bacterium, assembly GCA_009926295.1. Lineage (GTDB taxonomy): Bacteria > Planctomycetota > Planctomycetia > Pirellulales > UBA1268 > RGVT01. Next base: position 5,917 of record RFPF01000095.1, on the reverse strand, counting down.
GCGACTTCGTCATCCCGATCTCGCGGAGCATGAGATCGACCGGGCTCTGGTGCACCTTGATGTCGGTGCGGTCGATGAGGATCGCGTTGAATACCTGCTGGGCCAGCCAGCGGCGGACGACCCCGCGCTGCCAGTAGTCCTTCGCGGCCACCGGCCTGGTGAGCTCCCGGACGGCCTGCGGAAGCGACGACCAGATGACGATCGCGTCGAGGTGGCTGGTGTGATTGGCGAAATACACGCGCTGGCACGTGTCGGGCTGGCTGGCGATCCAACGCACGCTCGCGCCGCTCAGAAGCCGCGCGAGCGCCGCGAGCGACAGCCCGGCCGCCCGGCAGAACACCGAGGGGCCGTCGTGGGTGCCCGCCCCGGCGGGCGCGGGGGTTGTTGGCGTGTCGGCGGGCGAGAGCATGACCGCTAGTTTCGGCATGGGGGAAGGGATGGGTCAATGCGCCGGGGACCGTCAGGCGCCGGGCACGAACGGGTTGTGTCTCTTCTCATGGCCGATGGTCGTGTGCGGACCGTGTCCGGGGAACACGATCGTCGAGTCGGGCAGATGGTAGAGGTGGCGGCGGATGCCGGCCGCGAGAGTCGGAAAGTCGCCGTCGGGAAAGTCGGTGCGGCCGATGCTTTCGCGGAACAGCACGTCGCCGGCAAACACCAGCGGCGGATCCTCGCCCGGGAGCACGAACACGACGTGGCCGGAGGAGTGTCCGGGGATCTCGTGCACATCGATCGTGAGCCCGGCCAGTTCGAGCCGCTCGGAGTCGTCGAGCAGGCGGTCGGCCGCCGGGCTCACCAGCGCGAGGCCGAAGTTCCCGGAGAGGTTGCCGGCGGGGTCGTCGAGCTTGGAGGCGTCACCGCGGCCGATGAGGATCGGCAGGCTCGGCCAGCGCCGACGCAGGGCGGCGTTGCCGGCGATGTGGTCGGAGTGGCCGTGGGTGAGCAGGATCGCCGCCGGCTCCAGCGATTGCACATCGATCGCATCCACGATGCGGCCCGGCTCGAATCCGGGGTCAATCACGAGGCAGGCGGCGGAGTCGGGCCGGAACACCACGTACGTGTTCTCGTTGAACGGCGCCGACTCGATGCAGACCACGCGCACGTCCCGGGCTGGCGCGAGGATTTCGGGACGGGGCATGGAGGCTGCTCGTGGGGCGGGGGCCGCCCGGACGCCGAGGCAGGCCCGAGCCGAGCATCGTCTGGGCCGGGGGCGACGGCAAGGTGCTCTGCCGGGCGGCTGCAATCTGCGGAAAATCGGCCGTCCAAATGGCATGGCCGGCCCACGGAGGGCCCGCTATGCTCCCGCCCTGCCGCCACATCCGCCCGAGGCCGGTCTCAACGAATCTTCCGGCGGTTCCGGTGCGCCGGGGATCGTTCATGCCGCACCGCGGGCGGGGCGATGAACGATGAGCGGTCGATCGAAATTCATGGAGGAATGCGAGATGGCCCCGAGGGCATGGAAGATCCTGGGCAGTATCGGCGCGGGGTGTATCGCGCTCGTCGTAATGTGCGGCCCGCGGTCGCTGCACGTCCAAGCCCAGGGCACAGCCGCAGCCCAGCCTGGCGCCCAGCCAGGCCAGTTCCCCGGCCTCGTGCCTCAGGGCGGACTGCCGCAGGGCAACGTGAATGCGGGCGACGCGGCGGCGGCCGCGGCGGCGGTCCATCCGCTCGTGCCGGCGCTCGAGATCGCCAGGAAGGGTCTCGCCGGCATCCAGACGAAGGTCACCGACTACTCGTGCACCGTGGTCAAGCGCGAGCGGATCGACAGGGACCTCAAGGATCACGAGTACATGTTCGCAAAGATCCGCCAGCGCCCGTTCAGCGTCTACCTCTCATTCCTCGGCCCGGACGCCGTCAAGGGCCAGGAGGTGATCTACGTCGACGGCCAGAACGACGGGAACATGCTCGCCCATGCCGGCAGCGGCGTCCGCGCCATGATCGGCACGGTGTCGCTCAAGCCTGAGAGCATGCTCGCGATGGCCGGCAACCGCTATCCGATCACGGAACTCGGCATCGAGAACCTCACGAAGCGGCTCATCGAGGTCGCCGAGCACGACAAGCAGTTCGGCGAGTGCGAGGTCAACTTCTATCCGAACGCCAAGGTGAACGGCCGCGTCTGCACCTGCATCGAGGTGAAGCACCCTGTGCCGCGTCGCAACTTCCGCTTCCATCAGGCGCGTGTCTTCATCGACGACGAGCTGACGATCCCCGTCCGCTACGAGGCCTACGACTGGCCCCAGGAGCAGGGCGGGCAGCCGCTGCTGATGGAGGAGTACACCTACATGAACGTGAAGTTGAACAACGGCTTCACCGACGACGATTTCAACCCCCGGAATCCGTCCTACAAGTTCGGGATGAAGTAGGACGACGGGCGGTTGGCCGCCGCTACGCCGATCTCCGCGGCATGCAGCCGGGAGCGGTCGGCCGGTCGGTCCAGAGTGCCAGCGCCGCGAGCAGCCTCGTCGCGCCGCCGTGATTCACCGGATTGGCGTGCCTCATCCTCGCGTCCGGCATCGGGAGGAGTCGGGCGAGCGCCCGGGCATCGAGCATGCCGTGGAGGCGGCCGCGCAGCGGCTCGGCCTCGCGCCGCACCGCGAGCCAGCGCGGGTGGTCGACGTTGAACAGCCGCTCGTAGCGGCGCGGATCGCGACCCCGCAGCCGCTGCCAGTACCAGCGCCGCAGCCGCCTGCGGCCCGACGAGACGAGCCGGCGGAGGCCTCCCGCCGCGACCAGCGGATTCGTGCGGGCCGTGGGGGTCATCGGGACATGGAGCGGCTCGCGGAACGAGTTGCGGTCGAGCGGGATCGCGGCGAGGTCGGGCCGCCTGGCCACGAGGATGGACTGCTCGAGCCGACGTTCGGCGAACACGCCCGGCTCCAGCCCGAGGATGGCCGTGAACAGCCGCCGGTCGGTCGCCGGGACGAGCGGCCAGGAGACGAACGTCGTCTGGTGGACGGCCGTGGAGACGTGGTTCCGCACCCGCTGATCCCAGCGCAGGACGTTGGCGCGGAGCATTGGATCCTCGGGCCCGGCCAGGCACGCAACGCGGAAACGGCCGATGATCGCAGCGACGAGTTCGTCGCCATCGTCGCCCAGCAGTGCCGGCAATTCGGCCTGCGGCACGCCCCAGGCGTTCATGAGCCGCATCTGCTTCTCGAAGGACCACGCGGGGCCTCCGGGTGTGCCGCCGTTCGCGGCCCAGACCGGCTCGAACGCGAAGTCGAGCGCGAAGCCCGACCAGAAAAAGGGATCGGTCGTGCCGGCCGCGGCCAGGCCGAGTCCGAAATCCTCCCCGCCGGGGGCGGAATTGAGGTGTCCGAATCGCACGATGCGGCGGGCGAGCGCCGGAAACCGGTCGTCGCACGAGTCGGTGGAGACGATCGTGTGCGGCATGTCGAGCCGTCGCGCCACGGCCGCGCCGGCGAGCACCTCGTAGTCGTCCGGCAGGCCGAGGATCACCGCCCGCGTCGGCGCGCCCAGTTCGGCGAGGCAGCCGGCGACGAGCCGTGAATCGAGCCCGCCGGAAAGCAGCATCGACGTCGAGGCGTGCGCGGGCCGATGTCGGCGGATCGCACGGATCAACTCGGCATCGATCCGGCGGCGGGTGTCGGCCGCCGATTCGCCCGCGGGCGGCGGCGTGCCCGCCGGCTCATAGACGGCCCGGGAGGCGAGGCCTTCCCCGGCCCGCCACGAGAGCCGGTGGCCGCGGTGCGTCCGCTGCACGCCGGCCAGCAGCGGGCGGTCGCAGAGCGGGCCGTGCACGAGCAGGATGCCCGCGAGCCCCTCCCTGTCGATGGTTTCGGCGAAGCCGCCGTGGCAGCGGAACGCCTCCGGCGTGGTGGCGACGATCGCCGCACCGTGGCCCACCTCGGCGTGGTAGAGCGGGAAGAGGCCGAACGGATCGACGGCGGCAGCGAGGCCGCGGCACGCGTCGTAGACTGCGCCGACGTGGTAGCCGTCGAAGATGCCGCGTTCGGCGTTGCCGCCGAGCCAGCTTTCGGCGAGGTCGGCGGCCGTGATCCAGCGGTCGTCGTCGTCGATGCCGTAGCCGATGAGGATCGCGAACCGGCCGTCGGTGCGGTGGACACTCACCGGCGCCCGGGGTCCGCAGGCCCATACGCACGCCATGCCACCGACGTGGGCCGCGCTCACCGCCGCGTCGGGGAGATCGGCGAAGGTGCCGCGGATGCGGGACACGAAGGCCTCGCGGCGATCGACGTCGTCATCGACGATCAGTGCCAGATGTGCCACCGTGCCGGTTTCCTCAGGCGGCGCGGGCCGACGGGCCGCCCAGCGCCTCGGCCACGGATGCGGCGAAGCGGCAGCCGAGCGACTCCAGCCAGGTCGCGTGCATGGATCGGTTCTTGTGGTAGTCGTTGGCCACGAGCGTCACTTCGCGGCCGGCGTGCAGGCCCGCGATCGCGAAGTGCAGCCGGTCGGTCACGATGCGGCGATGGTCCGCAGCGCGGGCGAGATAGTCGGCGGGGGTGCGGCAGATCCGGGCCGGGTCGCGGGCCACCAGCGGCTTGCGACCGCATCGCTCCTGGTCACGCCGCAGGAACAGGCCGAGGTCGCGGGTGGCCTGTCGAGCCGCCGGCCACGCGAGCCCGAGCGCGAGGTCGGGGGCGAGTATTCCCCCGGGGCACAGCCGCAGGCTCTCACGCTCGCGCACGTAGACCCGCGCGAAGGGACGATCCTCGACGCCGGTGAACGACTGGGGCAGGATCGTGAGGGGGATGCCGGCGGCGAGTGCCGCGGTGCGCAGGTCGTGGTTGTTGCGATACCGCTCGCCCATGTTGCCGCCGCCTCCGAACACCAACGCGTCGCAGGCGTCGTTCGATCCCGGCCGCCACACCGCCCAGCGGATGCCGAACTCCGCCAGCAGCTGGATCATCGCCAGTTCGATGAGATCGTCGCCCACGTTGCCCAGCGGACGCACGTAGCCCACGCGGCTTCCCACGAGCGGCTCGAAGACGTGGGCGAAGGCCGCGACGGGGAGCAGCCGACGCGGCCGCGCCGCCCGGGGCGCTCTCGCCGCCGATTCGCGGGGCGAGCGGTCGAGCAGCCGCCTCACGGCACGTGCGGTGGCCGGCGGCAGGCCCTCGCGGAGAAGATCCCGATAGAAGGCCGTCACCACCGGTTCCGGCGGCGGCAGGGCGTCGATCGCCGCGACGAGATCGCCGCGGCTCGGAAAACCCCCGAACCGCCCGAGTGCACCGACGGCCTCGAGCGACAGCATCGTGCGCACGCACTTCTCACACGCTCCGCAGTTGAGGTCGCGGCCGACGTTCTTCCAGCACACGCGGAGGTGACGTCGTGCGAGCGGCTCGGCGGCCAGTGCCCGCAGCTTCTCCAGCCGCGTGGCCCCGGCCGCGACGTGCGTGATGCGGAGCGTGGCGGATCCCAGGAGGGGGTCGGTGTCGGGGCGCGAACCCACGTCATCGGACACGAGGCCGAGGCCATCCGACGAGGTGAGCAGCCGACCGGCGCGGTCCCCGAGCAGGTGGCCGAGCGCGGCGATCGCGCCGCCGAAGGTGCGAAGCCAGGGGGCCGCACGGACGAGCGGGTGCCGGCGGAGATTCGTGCGGATGACCGCGGCATCGATGCCGAGTTCGGCCGCGATCGATCGGATCGCCTTCTCGACGGTCGCGGCACGTCGACGGTCGCGCAGCGAAACGTCGTAGCCGACCGCGTAGACGAGCGTGTCGACACGCTGCCCACCGGCGAGCAGCGTGTGGAAGGAATCGACGCCGCCCGTGAAGCAGAGCGCGGTGCCGGGTGCGGGGGAGCCCGCGGCGAACCGCGGCAGTGCGGCCGCCCCCGGGGCGTCGGGATACCACAGGTCGCGGAAGGCGGCGACGACCGCGGGCAGCCGGGCGGCCCACTCGGGGCAGGTCGCCTCCTGCACGTGCAGGAG
>RFPF01000094.1 GCA_009926295.1 Planctomycetia bacterium | reverse complement strand
GGCAGCCAGATCAGCCGACCGACGGTCTCGCTGCCACCGGTGGAATTGGAGAATCCGAACGGATTCTGCGTGTTTTTGAATTCGCCCACCTGCCAGCCGATGTCCCCTTCCTCGTTGCTGTTGAGGATCTGGATGCCCGGTACGAACCCGTTGTTGAAGGGCCCTTCGAACACGTCCTGTCCGAACGACCGTTCCATGAAGTTGAGCCAGCGGCTGCTTGTGAGATGCTCGTAGCCGTAGGGGTCCTTTTGGTTGCCGACGCGGACGGTGCCGAGGATCGGAATCTCGCGCACCTGGAGCCACAGGTCCGTCACTGCGGTGAGCGGGCCCGAGTCGCGCTCCGTGGGGAAGGTCGCGTTGTTGACGTTGAGTTGGTTGACGAAGTCGTATTCACAAGCCCAGTCGTACATTTCGTACATGCGGCCTTCGATGCGGAGGCGACCGCGGCGGAGGGCCACGGTGTCGGCGAGCCGCGGATCGAGACCGCCCTTGTCGGGGGTTCGGTTGGGGCCGGGGCCGGCCGTAAACGCGACGGCGTCGACCTGCGTGCGGCCGCCGATCTTGACGCGAAAGTCCTTGTTGGCCGACTCCGCCTGGAATGAATCCTTCCACACCGGCTTGAGGTTCTTGTCGGTGCCGATCTCGTAGGGGTCGGCCGCTTTCTTGTCGGCCGCCGGCGGGGCCTTGGCCTGCGACGCGTCCTTCGCCGTGGCTGCCGCCGGCGCCGGCAGCGGCTCGACGGTTGTGGCCGCCTTCTCCTCGAGTTGCTTCAGTCGGGCTTCGAGCGTGGCGATCCGCTCCCGTTCGGCCTGCATTGCGTCGGCGACGTCGTCGAAGGATCCAAGTTGTGCAGCGGGGCTGGGGAGCGAGATCCCCTGGCCTCCCTCGGGGTCGGCGAGCACGACCAGCTGCTGTGTCTCCGCGGTCGCCGTCGAGCAGATCTCCGCCATGATCAGGATGGCGGCGGCCAGCCGGGCCGAAGCCGTGGCGCGCAGCCCCATGTCATGGCGTGCCTGGATCTCGCCGGCAGGCGAGGCAGCACCGGATACTTTGCCCCAGGCGATCATCCCGAGCTGCTTCCCCCAGGTGTTTCGCCCGGAGGAGTTCAGCCCTCCCAGGCGTCATACCCGGAGGATTCGGTACTGGGAGGATCGTGGCCTGACGGTCGTGTGCAAAATTCCGGTCAGGCAGAACAGGCGGACCCTGCCGGTGGACCGCAGGGGGAACCGTGAGAGAGGTTTGCCGAAGGCGACGGCCGGCGAGGCTGGGAAAGCGCGCGAAGCCGGGCTACCAGCCCGCGAACAGCTTTCGGCACAGGCCCGGCAGGTCGTACCAGCAGGGCCTGCACGCGTCGCACGGTGGCAGATTGCAGGGAATGCACGAGGCCTTGCCGAGGTCGTACTTGAGCACCCGCTCCACCTTGTCGACCTCCCGCTTGATCAGCTTCTTCTTGGTGAACACGCCGGCGCAGGGGGGAGTGTCTTCCGGGCAGCAGCCGTGGTCGCACCACGCGTCGAACCCGCGCACGCACTCCTCGTCGCACTTGAGCGAGTATTTCGGCTTCTTGGTCTTCTTGTCCTCCCAGCGTGGCGCGCACGTGGTCGCGCAGGAAGTGCAGCAGTCGGCGGCCGTGGCCCGGTGGGCGTCGCCGAGACCAATCACCAGGAGGCAGAGGATCGTGCTGACTCGCACCATGGGGATCTCCTGAAAAGCCGTCAGAAATCGTATGCGACCCGCGTGCCGAATCCCGTGATCCAGCCGCTGCCGTTCTTGTTGAGGTTGTTCGTGAAGTCGCGGTAGCAGAAGTCGTAGTTGAACTGCAGTTTGGCGTTCGGATTGAAGAACCAGTTGAGCCCGACCGTGAGCGCGTTGAGCGTTCCGCCGTTGATCAGGTGGTTGCTCAGGTTCGCGTACTGGTAGCGGGCACCCACCTGGAGCGCGCCCGAGCTGGAGATGATCCGGCCGCTGGAGTCGCGAAGGCAGTAGAAGTTGTTCCGGGGGGTGACCCGGTCGAAGCGGCAGTCGAAGAGGTCGTAGGCCCGCGATTCACCGGTCAGGAAGTACAGGACTTCGGCGTAGCCGCTGTTGGTGAAGTAGGTCCCGCAGGCAGCGCCCTTCGGCTGCAGGCCAGCGGTCCCGTAATTGATGTTGGGAACGTACACGACGGTGGGGCCGAGGCCCGAGTTGTTCGTGCTCCCGAAGGGCGTGCCCGGGTTGAAAGCACCGGTGTTGGAGGTTGTGTTGAACAGCCAGTTGCCGAAATACTCCGACTGGAACGACCACGGCCCGTTGTTGCCCACAAACTCGAGGCCGAGCTGGTTCTGCCACGTCGCCTTGAGCAGGCCGGAGTCGATGTAGATCGAGTTGAGCGGGCCGGGCGGGCCGTTGCGCAGGTCGCCGCGAGCCCGCAGGCGGACGAGGTCATCGCGATTGGTCTGCTGGGCCCGGCCGGCGACGCCGAGATGGAGCAATTTCTTCCCCTCGTCCTCGTAGACCGGCAGCCAGACGAGCCGGCCGACCAGCGAGTTGGCCCGGCCCGTGTTGGCGTAGCCGAAGGGATTGGCGTTCTGCTTGAAGATGCCGTACGACCAGTTGAGCCGCTGGTCCTCGGTCCAGTTGATCGTACGGAGCCCCGGGATAAAGCCGTTGTTGAACGGGCCCTCGTACAGGTCCTGGGCGTAGGAACGCTCCATGAAGTTGAGGTAGCGGCTGCTCGTCATGTGCTCGAATCCGAAGGGGTCCTTCTGGTTGCCCACGCGGACCGTGCCCAGGATCGGAAGCTCGCGGAGCTGCAGCCACAGCTCGGTAACGGCAGGATAGTTGCCGAGGCCGGCCTCGGTCGGAGAGACGAGATTGAAACTGTTGAGCTGGTTCACGAAGTCGAACTCGGCGGCGAAGTCGTAGAGTTCGTACATCCGGCCGTCGATTCGGAACCGGGCCCGGCGGAAGTTCGTCGAGTCGGTGAGCAGCGGGGTGAGGCCGCCGTTGGCGGGTTTCTGTGCGGGGCCCTCTCCCTGCGAAAACGCCACGTTGTCGAACTGCACGCGGCCGCCCACCTTGACGCGGAAATCCTTGTGGGGGCTGTTGCCCTCGAAGCCGAAGTTCCACTTCGTCGGCATCGTGAGGTCGGTGCCCACCTCATACTCCTCGTCGGCGGGCTTCTTGTCGTCTTTCTTGGCGTCGGTTTTGCCATCCTTCGAGGGGGCGGCGGGTCCGCCCTTCGCCACGCCCGTCCTCGCGCCCGCGGAGGGCTCGGTGGGGCCCGGTGCCGGCAGCGGTTCCACGGCATTTTTTTCGAGGGCTGCGAGCCTCGCCTCAAGGGCCGCCACGCGCTGTCGCTCCCGCTCGAGGGCGCCTGCGACGGCATCGAACGAGTCCAAATTGGCTGTGACCGTGGGCAGGGCGAGCGGCGGTGCCGCGTCCGCTTCGGCCAGCACGATGAACTCGTCGGCCCGCGAGATGCCGGCCGAGGAGGCGAGGGATGAGGCCACGATCAGGACGAGTGGCATCGCCCAGGCGCGAACTCCTGAACGCAGGCCACCCAAGGAAAGACCCGTGACTTCATCTGCAAGGCATCGCATGCCAAAGTCCTCTCATGTTATCCAGTCCCGAAAATCGGAACTTTCAAACGACGACCTTGACGATTGCGGCGAGTCTAACGAGCTTTTTGGCGTTAAGGATTCACCAGGCCCCCTGCTTCGCCGGCAACATCACGGAGGCGGCAAGAAACGGTCGGTCTGGAGCAGGCTTCGCCGGGCGATCAGCTTGCCCATCTTTACGGAGCGCGCCAGCCCTCACGCAAGCGGCAGGCGGACGGTGAACTTCGTGCCCGCGCCCGTGCGGCTTTCGACGTCGATCCGGCCCCTGTGCCGCTCGACGATCGCCTTGGAGATCGGCAGGCCCAGGCCTCCGCCCCGGGTCGCATCGCGTCTGTCGCGGGCCGAATCGGCTTGGAAGAACCGGTCGAACACCCGGGGGAGATCGCCGGGCCCGATGCCGCATCCTGTGTCTTCCACGGCGATCACCGCTTCCCGGGCCATCGGGTCGGCGGTGATTTTGAGGGAGACGCGGCCGCCTGGCTGGGTGAACCGGATCGCGTTGTCGATCAGGTTGCTGCAGACCTGCCGCAGGCCGCGCATATCGCCGATCACCCGCACCTCCGCCGGCGCATCGACAAGGAGTGAAATTCCCCGATCCTCAGCCACACCGGTGAACATGGCCCCCACGGTCTGTGCGACTGGCGAGAGATCCAGTGCCGTGTCGGCATTCGGCTCCTTGCCATTTTTGTCTTCCGCCAGCAGCAGCAGATCATTCGTCAACTTCGAGAGATGCCGGCTTTCGCCGAGCACGTCACGGATCACGGCGAGATAGTCTTCGGATGACCGCTGCCTCGCCAGCGCCACCTCGAGGGCGCTCTGCATCGCAGTGAGCGGGCCTCGCAACTCGTGCGCTGCGTCGGCGAGGAATCGCTCCTGGCGATCGACGTGGGTGGCCACGTTGTCGAGCAGTCTGTTGATGGTGGCGGAAAGGCGATCGAGTTCGTCGTTCGAGCCGCAGACGGGGAGCCGGTCGCCAAGCCTCGTGGCACGAAGCCGGTCGGTGGTTTCGAGGATGTCCGCGATCGGACGAGTGGCGCGGCGTGCGAGCCACCAGCCCACGAGCGGGGTCAGGAGTGTCAGGACGGCGCCGAGGATCACGAGTTGGCGAACCAGGGAGGTGAGGCGATCGTCGAGCCCGGTCGTGTAGGTGCCGACGCGCACGTGGTAGATCGGCGGCGTGACGTTCGAGGTCTTGAGCCGCACGTACCGGAAGGGCCCCACCTGGACGACGTTTTCCGGGAGATCGAGATTGAACGGGGCGAGGTTCGCCACGACGTCGGGGCAGTGCTCGCTCCTCCAGAAGACCTCGCCGTCTTCGCTCAGGAGCATGATGAACCAGCCGCGCTCCTCGTGGCTCGCAGCCATGCGTTTGATCTGGGATATGACCGCCTTGATGTCGGGCTGCAGGTCTTCGACCGCCAGAAGGATCTCCTTGGCACCGGCCCGGAGTTCGGCGTCGGCGTCGTCGTAGAGCGTCACCCGGGCGGCGAATCTCGCTGCGAGCAGGGAGAGCACCGTCACGAGGAGCACGACGAGGGTGTTCCAGGCAGTGAGTCGCGTTCGCAGCGAGGAAAGCCGAATAAAGTCAGGCAACGGCAAGCGCATACCCGCGTCCCCGAATGGTCTGGATCAGCGAGTCCAGGCGGTCGCGGTCGAGCTTTCCACGCAGTCGATTGATGTGCACCTCGATGACGTTCGTCGGACCGTCCCAATTGAAGCCCCACACGTGCTCGCAGAGCATCTTTCGGGTGACCACCTGGCCGCGATACCGCATCAGCAGTTCGAGGATACTGAATTCGGTCGGCGTGAGGTCGATCGAGCGGTCGCCGACGGACAACCTCTTCGTGGCCAGCATGAGCCGCAGATCGCCGGCCACGAGCTCCGCCGGCGGCCTGTTCGACGTGCGCCGATGAACGGCCTCGACGCGGGCCATCAGTTCGTCCATCTCGAAGGGCTTCACGAGATAGTCGTCAGCCCCCGCCTCGAACCCGTCGAGTTTGTCGGGCACGGTGCCGAGGGCGGTCAGCATGACCACCGGAGTGCGGATGCCCGCCCGGCGTGCCTGCCGCAGAAGGTCGACGCCGCTCAGTTTCGGCAGCATCACGTCGAGCACTGCGAGGTCGCATGACAGGAGGACGTTGTCGCGCAGGGCGATTTCACCGTCCGGCACGAGCGTGCAGGTATGGCCCGCCTCCACGGCCGCGGTCTGCACGGCCCTCGCGACCACCTGATCGTCTTCGATGATGGCAAGATGCATGGCGGGACACCACGGAGCTCGGCTGATCTGACTCCACTCGTTCTGGACACCGATTATGGCACGGGGCGCTGTCCCGCGGGGGCACTTACTTTTCGCACAGCCGGCCCGCTTTCCCCTCGCAAAATACCGGGGTCCGAGTACCCTAGGCGGCGGAGTCGAATTCAGCGCGGCGTTCGGAGCACATGCACCATGACGACCCTGCTTCTGGCGGCCATCCCCCTGTGGGGCATCCTTTCCACGGAGCAGTTCACTCGCATCCTGGAGTCGCTCGAGCGGAACCTGCTCACGCCCATCCCCCTCTGTTTCGTGCTCGGCATCGTCTGCACGCGGATCCATGGCGGGATCAAGATTCCCAAGGAGCTCTACTACTCGATCGCGATCTTCCTCCTGATGTCGATCGGCTTCATGGGGGGGCATGAATTGGCCCACGAGTACGAGGCGCACGGAGTGTCGACCATCTGGAAGCCGGCTTTGGCCACGCTCTTCCTCGGATGCCTCACGCCGATCACGTCGTACGTCGTGCTGCGGTACGTGGGAGGCCTGTCGATCGCCGATTCCGCGGGGATCGCCGCCCACTACGGCAGCACGTCGGCGGTCACCTACGCCGTCGCCAACTCGTTCGTCGAGCAGACGCAGCATCCAGCCAACAGCTTCCTGCCCACGCTCGTCACGATCCTCGAATGTCCCGGCATCGCGATCGCGCTCTTGATCGGCGCGGCCCTCTCGGCCCGCGAGCGGGCGGCGAAGGCGGCCCAGACCGGCCGGCCGGCCAAGGAATCGAAGCTGGGCGAGGCGCTCTACGAGGTGATCACGGGCCAGTCGATCATGCTGATGGCGGGGTTGCTGGCGATCGGCTTCATCTCCACGATGTTCATGGACCCGAAGGGCTTCCAGCCGTTCTACGACTTCTTCCAGAGCAAGGGGATGCTGTTCCGGGGCGTGCTCTGCATCTTCCTCCTCGAGATGGGGCTCGTGGCCGGCGAGAAGCTCGGCGATCTCCTCAAGGTGGGGCCGTTTCTCGTGGCGTTTGGAGTCCTGATGCCCCTCGCCCACGGGTTTCTCGCCGCATACCTCGGCCATCTGGCCGGACTGAACCTCGGTGGATGCACGGTGTTCGCGGCGATCGTCTCGAGTGCGTCGTACATCGCGGCGCCGCCCGCCGTGCGGCTGACGCTGCCGGAGGCGAATCCGACGCTGTCGATCACGGCGGCGCTCGCGATCACCTTCCCCTTCAACATCGCGTTCGGAATCCCGATCTACTACGAGATGGCGAAGTGGATCGGGGCCCAGTAGGATTCGAGAGGGTGATGCCACCGTGAAGAATTCGGGAGGCTGACATGCAGCTCTATCCACTCAAGCTCGTGACGGTCGTCGGTGAGTCCGTGATCATGGAGGACATCGCCGAGGAGGGGGCGAAGCTCGGAGCCACGGGATACACCATCACCGAGGTCAATGGCCATGGCTCCCGGAGCGCACGCAACGTCGCCTCGACCACCGGTGCACGGACCGCGAAGGTGGAGTTCGTCGTGCCAGGGGACGTGGCCGTGAAGATCCTGACGCACATCTCCCACCAGTATTTCGACGACTACGCGGTCATCGCATGGCTGTCCGACGTGCAGGTCGTCCGCGGGCAGCAATACGTCAGGGATTGACGCGGCAGCTCACTCCCACTCGATCGTGGCGGGCGGCTTCGACGAGATGTCGTAGACGACACGGTTGATGCCGCGCACCTCGTTGATGACACGCGTCGAAATCCGGGCCAGGAGTTCGTACGGCAGGTGGCTCCAGTCGGCGGTCATGAAGTCCTCGGTCTCGACCGCCCGCACTGCGAGAACATCGTCGTAGGTGCGGGCGTCTCCCATCACGCCCACGCTCTGCACCGGCAGCAGGACGGCGAAAGCCTGCGAAATCTTCCGCATCAGCCCGGCCCGCTCGAGCTCCTCGATCACGATCGCATCGGCCTCGCGGAGGGTGTCGAGCCTCGGCTTCGTCACCTCGCCGAGGCAGCGGACGGCGAGCCCGGGGCCGGGAAACGGATGCCGCCACACGATGCGTTCGGGCAGCCCGAGCTGGAGGCCGAGAGCCCGGACCTCATCCTTGAAGAGGTCGCGCAGCGGCTCGATCAGCTCGAACTGCAGGTCATCCGGCAGGCCGCCGACGTTGTGGTGCAGCTTGATCGTGGCCGCCGGGCCGTCTGGTGCCGCACCGCTCTCGATCACGTCCGGGTAGAGCGTGCCCTGGGCGAGGAATTTCGCCCCGGTGACTTTCGCGGCCTCATCGGCGAAGCAGTCGATGAACGTCCTGCCGATGCGACGCCGCTTCTCCTGGGGCTCGGTGACGCCGGCGAGGACGTCGAGGAAGCGTGCCTCCGCCGGCACGACGTGCAGGTCGGCCCTGAAGTGGTTCGTGAACTCCTCGATCACGACCGCCGCCTCGTTTTTCCTGAGCAGACCGTTGTCCACGAGGATGCACGACAGCCGGTCGCCGATGGCCCGCGACAAAAGCGCCGCCACCACCGCCGAATCGACGCCCCCGGACAGTCCACAGATCACCCGGTCGTCGCCGACGCGTCGACGCACGTCTTCGATCGTGCGGGCCGCGAAATCCTCGAGTCGCCACGAGCCGCTGCAGCCGCACACTCCCCTGAGGAAGTTGCCGAGCATCGTGCCCCCCGCGGGCGTGTGCGTGACCTCGGGATGAAACTGCAGGCCGAACACGGGCAGCACCGCGTGCCTCACTGCGGCGAGTGGGCAGGTGGGCGTGCTGGCCAGCGGCATGAAGTCGGCCGACACGCGATCCACCTGATCGCCATGGCTCATCCACACCTCGGTGTGGCGAGGCACGCCTGCGAACAGGCCGTCGGACGCGAGCACCTCGCAGGCGGCCCTGCCGTATTCGCGGGCTTTCGCCTGACCCACCGTGCCGCCGAGGGCCCGGCAGGCCAGCTGCATGCCGTAGCAGATACCGAGCACGGGGATACCGAGGTCGAAAATCCCGGGGTCGCATTGGGGTGCTGCGGCCTCGTAGACGCTCGCCGGCCCGCCCGAGAGGATGATCCCGCGGGGAGCCATCGCCCGGATCCGCGCGGCGGAGATGTCGTGCCGCACGATCTCACAATACACGTGCTGCTCGCGGACCCGCCTGGCGATCAGCTGGGCGTATTGCGATCCGAAGTCGAGCACGAGCACCCGCTCCGCCTGCGGCGACGCTGCGGTGCGGGACGCGGAGGGTTGCATCTCGGTGACGGGAGGCATGGCGGCGAATCTGTGGGGCGGAAAACCCGCGAGTATAGAAACTTCCGGGGAGTGCGTTCTATAGTGCCGCTGCTTTTCCCATGCTCACGCTGCTCACGAACGACGACGGCATCTTCGCGCCCGGCCTTGCGGCGCTGGAACGGGCCCTGCGCCGGATCGGCGACGTGAGCGTGGTGGCTCCGTCGACGGAGCAGAGCGGGGTGGGCCATGCGATCACGTTTCTGACGCCGCTCACCGCCAAGGAGGTCTTCGACGGGCCACGGAGCCGCGGCTGGGCCGTCGACGGAAGCCCTGCCGACGCCGTCAAACTCGGCATCTCGGAGTTCTGCCCGCGACGGCCCGACATCGTCGTCAGCGGGATCAATGCCGGCCTCAACGCCGGCATCAACGTCCTCTACTCGGGCACCGTCGCGGCGGCGATCGAGGGCGCGTTTTTCGGCATCACGAGCATCGCCGTATCGCTCGAGTACGACGAGCATGCCGACTTCGACCGGGCTGCCGAGATCGCGATCGACGTGATCCGCGGGCTCCTGTCCCGCTCGCCGCCGCCCGGCAGCCTGTACAACGTCAACATCCCCACGCGCGCCCTGCGCGGTTCCGCGAGGCTGCGGGTGGTGCCGATGAGCACGTCGCGCTACGGGGAGGCGTTCGAGCGGCGGGTGGACCCGCGCGGCAGGCCCTACTACTGGTCGACGAACGATCCGCCCCCCCCTCCCTCGCCGACGGAATCGGACGTGACGGCGCTCGCTGCGGGCGACGTCACCCTGACGCCCCTCGACTTCGACCTGACGCATCGCGTGTCGATCGACGCGCTCGCCGAGGGGGCGTGGACGATCACCCCGCGCGGGTAGTGGTCAGGAGACGGATGACGAGACCGATCGCCGCGGTGATGCAGACGGCGACCACGATCCAGAACCCG
>RFPF01000093.1 GCA_009926295.1 Planctomycetia bacterium | reverse complement strand
CCTCGATGCCGTGGCGCCGGGGAATGCGGAGAGCTCGTTCAGTACAAGAGCGGGTGCCTTGGGCCCGGGGCATGTGATCCGAGCGGCCCGGCGGAAGCCGGAGCCTTCGGCTGTACACGCGACCGGAACCATTCATCGGCGCCCAACGAGCCTCGTTAAGAGCTCACCGGCATGGTTCGACGCAGCACGAACATGGCAGAAAACGTATCGCCTCACGCTCCCTTCCGTGGATCGCGGCCGTCCACCGCGACCGCTCAAAACTCACCGGAGTCGCGACTGAGCGGCTCCATCGACTTGGTGTTTCGTTCGACCGCCAGCACCACGGTCTGCCGCTCGACACCATCCGCGGTGCTGGCGATGATCGGCAGCACCTGCCGCTTGTTGGGGAGATCGACCCGCACGCGGAAGGTTCCGTCGGGCTGCACCTTCACCGGCTCCCCCTGGAGGGTCACGTAGGAGCCGGGCTGGGTGGCGCCGTAGACGATCATCTCGGCATCGACCTCCAGCTGGAAGTCGCTGACGCGATCCTCTTCGCCGTCGCCGTCCCCCTGAGTCGCCGCCCGGGCCGCCGGGGGGCCCATGGGCCGCCGGAGCCGTTCCTCGAAGAGTTCCTGCAATTCGGTGCTGTTGTTCTCTGGCGAGAAGCCGCCGCTCATCGCATAGATTTTTTCGCAGTCGGCCGCGATGTCGGCCCAGTGGGCGTCGAGGGTGTCGGCCTGGAGGCCGGCCGGTGTGGTCACGGCGTTGCTGCGGGCGAGGCCGTGGAACCGCCCGCCGGCCGTCGCGTAGCCCACCTCGACACGGCAGCGGATCGGCTCCCGGATGTCGATGAACCAGTTTTTGACGCCACCGTGGATGGGGATCGTGCGAATCACCCTCTCCGAGGGCGAGGCCTGCAGCCCGTTTTCCAACTGGAGCAGCCGGAGGACGGGACGGGCGGCGTGCCATTCCGGTCCGAGTGCGGCTTCGGCGCGGGCGATGCTCCGCGGGGTGACCTCCCAGAACGCGTGCAGCCAATGCGGCCCACGCACCATCACCACCATGCGATCTCGGGCGGCGCGGGAAGGCTTACCGCCCTCCGGCGGGGTGGCGAGGTTCTTCGCCCGCTGCAGCCGCGTCCGGGCCTCGTCGATCCGGCGGGCCACTGCCGCATCGCGGACGGCCTTGGCCGCCGCCTCTCCCGCTGCGGACTTGGGAGACGCGGGCCTGAGCGCGGGATCGGCGGGCCGCCGCGCCTTGGCCTTGCGGATCAACGCCCTGATGAGCTGGTCCTTCCGCATCGAATGCCAGCCGGCCACCCCATGCTGCTTGGCCAGCCGGGCGAGGTCGCGGACGGGCTTTTCCTTCAGATTGGCCGCGGTCACTGGAGGCATCCTGAGGCGCATCCGAGCCGGTCGATCGGCCGTTCGGGATATGTCAACGGTATCCAGAAGGGCCGCAAAACGCAAACAAGAACCCACCCATGAGGGTGGATTTCGGCCTGTTTTGCGGCAGTTTCCGCGATCACCGAGCCGGCGGTCGGCCGCGTCAATCGCCGCGGAGTTTCAGGCCGCGCTCGGCGAGCCTCTCGCGGACCTCGTTGAGGCTGGTGACGCCGAAGTTCTTGCACTCCATCAGATCCTCGCCGGTGCGCCGGACGAGTTCGCCGATCGTCGCGATGCCGAGTTTCGTCGTGCACTTCCTCGCCCTCACAGAGAGGTTGAGTTCGGAGATCGGCAGCGAGAAGATCTCCTGTTCGTCCGCCGAGGGCTCCACCGCCTCCACGACGGCCTCCTCCGCAGCCACTGGCGCCGCCATCTGGCCGAGCGACAGGCCCTTGCTGGCGAGCATCTCCTTGATCTCGACGAGGCTCGTCTCCCCGAAGTTCTTGCTCTCGAGGAGCTCGGCTTCGGTGGTGCGGGCCAGATCACCGAGCGTCATGATTCCCATCTTCTGCAGGCAGTTTCGGCTGCGGACCGACAGTTCGAAGTCGGTGACCGGCAGGCCCATGACCTGCTCGATCCGATCCCGCGACCGCAGTTCCTGCTCGTCGAGTTTGAGGTCGCCGGAGGCGGAAGAGTCCTTGAGGAACAGGCGGGCCCGCGGGTGGTCCGGAAAGGCCTCGAGGATCCGCTTGTAGCAACGCTGCGCCGCCGGGTAGTCGTCTTCATCCTCGTAGAGGAGGCCGAGATTCAACAGGGCTCCGACCGAGCCCGGGTAGCGTTTCAGCGAGCGTTCGTAGCAGCCCTTCGCCTCGTCGTCATTCCCCAGCCGGTCGTTGATCACGCCCATGGCGAACAGGGCCGTGGGGTTGCCCGCGTCGAGGGCGAGCGCCTTCTCGAGGGCCGTGACGGTGTCGCCCAGCGGGCCGCCGTCGTCGGCGAGCATGACGCCCCGGAGCGCCCAGAAGTCGGCCGAGCCGTCACGGTTTGGAAGCTTCTCGAGAGCCTTCGCGGCGTCCGCCCCGCGGCCCGCGTCGCGCAGGACCTCGGCGATCGCCACACCGCAGGCCGTGGCATCGTAGCCAGCCTTCTGGGCGGCTTCGTACGCCTCGCAGGCACGCTCGACGTGCGTTGCATCGCCGGCCGCGAGGGCCGCGTGGGCGCGGCCCTGAAAGAAACGGGCGAGCGCGCCGCCGTCGCCCGACTTGAGCGTCTCGAGCGCGTCGTGGGCGCGGCCGAGGAGATACTGGCACACGCCCAGCCGCACCGCGGACGCCGGGCTGCGGTCGCCTGCGCCCTCGAGCTCCTGCACCGCGCCGCGCAGGTCGCGATGGGCCGTCGGTTCCGAGCCCAGGGCTTCCAGCAGGTTCCTGATATCGGCCGGACCGAAGGCCCCGGTGCCGGTGACGAGGTCGCGGATGTCGAGAGAAGCTGTGGAGATCATGCGGAGGGCCTCGGGGAGGGGTATCGAGCAAGCCAGCGGCGGGAGTCGAACCCGCAACCCCCGCATTACGAATGCGGTGCTCTGCCAATTGAAGCTACGCTGGCGCCGGCATCCGTCCGCGGGGAGGGCGGCCGGAACTCCGAAAATTAGCGCACGAAACGGGCCAGCGTCAAGGGACGGCCGTGGTCGGCAGGGAAACGCCGGAAAACGAAAAAAGTGGGGCCTCTGACCCGGCAGGAGCATCCTGCCATGGACATGCGGGTCAGGGGCAAGGCGACCGCACGCCCGAAAGAAGTCGGAGGCCCCACTTTGAGTGTTGAGTGGGTGTCGGGGTTGGCCCGACGGCGGAGAACAGGATGCACTCGTCGTGCCGAACTCCGAAAATTTTTCTGAGGCGGGTTTCCAAGCGTTTTCCTCGGGGACGTTCCTGGCTCACCGCGTTCGGTGCGGCGGAATGCGGTGCGATTTCGCAACAAGCGCGGCAATTTGCAACGCGCCCGGGCGGCCCGCGACGGCCCCGGTATCATTCAGCGGGCGTCCTTCCCGGGCGTCGCACCGCACACGTCAGGAGTCAGCCGGTGAACCCGCGTCTTCCCGCCATCATCGGGCCGCACCACTGCGGCCCCGGCCAGCCGCTCGTGGTGATCGCCGGACCGTGCGTCATCGAGAGCCGGGCAATCTGCCTGCAGATCGCCGAGACGCTTGCGGCACTGGCCCGCCAGCTCCCGATCCAGGCGGTCTTCAAGGCGTCGTTCGACAAGGCCAATCGCACGAGCGCCGGCTCGTTTCGCGGCGTGGGAATCGACGAGGGCCTGGAGACGCTCGCGGCGGTCCGTCGGGCCACGGGCCTGCCCCTGACGACCGACATCCATCTGCCCGAGCAGGCGGCGCCCGTGGGCGAAGTCTGTGACCTGATCCAGATCCCCGCCTTCCTCTGCCGCCAGACGGACCTGCTCCTCGCGGCGGCCGCCACCGGCCGGGCAGTGAACGTGAAGAAAGGGCAGTTCCTCGCGCCCGTCGACATGAAGCACCCGATCGCCAAGCTGCTGGCCGGGGGCTGCCAGGACATCTGCCTGTGCGAGCGGGGCACCTTCTTCGGCTACGGGCGGCTCGTCAACGACTTCACCGGGCTCGTGGCGATGCGTGGCTTCGGAGTGCCCGTGATCTTCGACGCCACGCACTCGGTGCAGCAGCCGGCGAGCCTCGGCGGCGCGACCGGCGGCGATCGCAGCCTCGTGGAGCCACTCGCCCGGGCGGCGGCCGCGGTGGGCATCGACGGCGTGTTCTTCGAGACGCATCCTGATCCCGACTCGAGCCCGAGCGACGGCCCCAACATGGTCCCGCTCGATCGGCTGCGGGGCGTGATCGAGAACGTGCTGCGGATCCACGATGCGCGGCAGGCCTGCCCCGACGAGCTGGGGCCCACCGCATGACGACACGCACAATGGCGCGAGACGCGGCTTTCCTCGCGACGGCCGGGCTCCTGCTGGCGACCGCCGGATGCGGCGCGGGCGACACGCGGCAGGCGCCGCGATTCGCCGCCGCGGGAGAAGCCCCGGCCCGTCCAGCGCAGGCCATGCCGGAGGCGGTGCGACAGCAGCTTCTCGACGGCGCTCTGGCCGTTCTCGGGCGGCTCGACGGCTACGACGAATCGTCCGCCTTCGCCCAGGTGTTCGATCGGCTCAACCAGTGGAGCCACGGCCTCGCCCTCGCGGGTGGCGACATGGGCACCGGCTGGACGCTCGATCCGCTCTACGACACGCTGCCGGCGGCGCTCAAGGGCGTGGCGGCTCCGGAATCGCTCGGCAGCAGCGTCTTCGACGCGGCCCGCGACGTCCCGGCGCTCCGCGACCAGCGGTGGCTCGCCGACATCGCCGCCAATGCCCGCGGCGACGCGATCGACGATCTCGCCGTGGCGCAGAACCTGTTCGCCTGGACCGTGCGGTCGCTGGCCCTCGTCAGCGACCCGCCGGCGGTGCCCACGACGGCGACCCCGGGCACGCGCTGGTTTTCGCTCGGCGAGATCCTGCTCTCCGGGCGGGCGAGCGCCCCGCAGCGCGCGTGGATTTTCCTCGAACTGCTGCGGCACGCCGGGCTCGACGGGGTCATGCTGGCCACCGGCGACGCCGCCGCGGCGACGCTGCGGCCCTGGGTGCCGGCCCTCGTATCCGGCGGCGAGGCGTATCTGTTCGAGCCGGCCTATGGAATGCCGGTGCCCGGTCCCGGCGGCACGGGCGTGGCGACCGCGCGGCAGGCCGCGGCCGATCCGGCCATCCTGAGGGCGCTCTCGCTCCCCGACCGCCCCTATCCGGTCGAGGCGGCCGACGTCGCGAACCTCGCGGTGCTCGTGCCCGCCGCGCCCGCCAACCTCACGCGGCGTGTGCACCTGCTCGACGCGCAGCTCGCGGGCGGCGTGAAGATCGACCTGACGGTGGCGGCCAGCGGCCTCGCAGCGACCGCCGTCGCCGCCCTGCCCGGGTCGGCGGCCGCGGACCGCGCCAGGCTCTGGGAGTTTCCCTGGGAAACCGAACGGCGGCGGCGCGACGACGCGGCCGCCGTGTCGGCCACCGTCGCGAAGGAGCTCGCCCCGCTGTTCGTCACGCTCGAGGAGTCGGTGCCGGGAACGCGCGACGTGCGGCGGATGGTGCGGCCTCTCTATGCGGGTCGCCTGCGGGAGTTTCGCGGCGAGATCGACGGCCCGGAGGGCGCGAAGGCGGCCTATCTCCTCGCGCGGCCCTCTGCCGCGGTGATCGCCGAATTGACGCGCCGGGCCCCGCCCGGGCAGGCGGATGCGGTCCGGCGTCTCTACGAGACGATGAAGGAGGACGCGACCTACTGGCTCGGCGTGCTCACGCTCGGCGAGGGGGAGTTCGAGACGGCGATCGATTATCTCGGCCGCATGATTCTCCAGGCGTCCCCCGACGGCCGCTGGGCCGACGCTGCGCGGACGAATCTCGCCATGGCCGAGGCGGCCCTCGGCCGCACGTCGGAGGCCGCCGCCCTGCTTCGCGCGGACCCATCGCCGCAGCGGTTCGGCAGCCGGCTCCGCGCCGCGAGCCTCGATCGGTCCGACGCGGCCTCGCAGAAGCCGGCGCCGGCCGCGGCACGGTGAGTCGATTCGGCGGTTTCCGGCCCGGCAGATCGGTCCGCGTTGCCCGGGCAGGTGCGCACGGGTATCCTGAGCGGTTCGCCCGGACGGCACCGGAGCGACGCGACGGCACTCGAAGGACGGGATCATGAAAGACGGCATCCACCCCAATTACATCGACACCGTGGTCCGGTGCGGCTGCGGCAACACGTTTTCGACGCGGAGCACCGTGCCGGAACTCAAGGTCGACATCTGCAACGCGTGCCATCCGTTCTTCACGGGCAAGCTGAAGTTCGTCGACACGGCCGGCCGCATCGAGAAGTTCAAGTCGAAGTTCGCAGGCGCGGGCTACGCGAGCCTCAAGAAGGGCAAGAAGGCCGAAGCCGCCTCGTGAGGCTCGCCTCCGGGCCCGAACCATGCGAGACCAGCTCGAAGCCAGGCTCTCACGGTTCGAGGAACTCGAACGCGCGATGGTCGATCCCGAGGTGCTCGCCCAGCCGCAGCGGCTCGCCGCCGTGGCCCGCGAGCACGGCACCCTGGCCAAGCTCGCCCGCCGCTATCGGGCCTTCGTCGGTCTCGAGCGGCAGATCGCCGACCTCGAGGAGATGACGGCCGGCGGCGACCACGAACTCAAGGCGCTCGCCCAGGCGGAACTCCCCGAGCTGGCCGCGCGCCGGGAACGGGAGTGGGACGAGCTCCTCGACCTGTGTTCCGACGACGAGGACGCCGACCGTACGCGACTCATCATGGAACTGCGTGCGGGCACCGGCGGCGACGAGGCCGCGCTGTTCGTCCGCGACCTCTACGAGATGTATCGCCGCTACGCCACCGAGGTCGGCTGGGATGTGGAGGTGCTCGACGCGAGCCCCACGGAACTCGGCGGATTCAAGGAGCTCGTGCTCGGCGTGTCGGGTGAGAACGTGTATCGCAAGCTGCAGTTCGAGAGCGGCGGCCACCGCGTGCAGCGGGTGCCGGACACCGAGACGAAGGGGAGGATCCACACCTCGGCGGCCACCGTGGCGGTGTTGCCGGAGCCGGAGGACGTGGAGGTGTCGCTCTCGCCCGACGAATATCGCAAGGACCTGTTCTGCGCCAGCGGCCCCGGCGGCCAGCACGTCAACAAGACCGCCTCTGCCGTGCGGCTCACGCACCTCGCCACCGGGATCGTGGTGCAGTGCCAGGACGAGAAGAGTCAGCACAAGAATCTCGCCAAGGCGCTTCGCGTCCTCAAGACGCGGCTGTACGAGCACCAGCGGGCCATCGAGCACGCGAAGCGTTCGGCCGAACGCAAGACGCTCGTGGGCTCCGGCGACCGCAGCCAGCGGATCCGCACCTACAACTTCCCGCAGAACCGCGTCACCGACCACCGCATCAATGAAAGTTTCACGCTCGACCAGGTCATGGCGGGCCGCCTCGGCACCGTGATCGAGGCGATCGAGCACTTCAACCGGCAGCAGCGCAAGAGCGAGATGGAACGCTCGGCGAGGCCGGCCGCGGGATGAGGTGCACGGCATGACGGACGACGTCTGGACGGTCGGGCGGCTGCTCACCTGGACCGCCGACTGGCTGGGCACGAAGGGGAGCGATTCGCCGCGGCTCGACGCCGAGGTGCTCCTCGCCCATGTGCGAGGCTGTCCGCGCATCATGCTCTACACGGCATTCGACACGCCGGTGACGGATGCCGACCGGGCGAGGTTCCGCGAGCTCGTGAAGCGACGCGGCGAGGGCGAGCCGGTGGCATATCTCGTGGGCAGCCGCGAGTTCTTCTCCCTCGCTTTCGCGGTGACGCCCGCCGTGCTCGTGCCGAGGCCGGAGACGGAGGGACTCGTGGTGCGGGCGATCGACCTCTGTCGGGACGCGGCCGCGCCGCGGATCGTCGACGTGGGCACAGGGTCGGGCGCGATCGCCGTGGCGCTTGCCAAGCACCTTCCCCACGCCGGGCTCACGGCCACCGACATCTCGGCTGCGGCGCTGGCGGTGGCCGTGAGCCCGGCGTGGGGAAGGTGCTTGGCGCCGACCGCGTCGAACTTTTCGAATGCGACCTGCTCGCCGACCCGCGGGCTGGAGGACCGTGGGACGTGATCGTGAGCAATCCGCCCTACGTGCGCGACGACGAGTTCGCCTCGCTGCCGCGCGACGTGCGGCTTCACGAGCCCAAGGGGGCGCTCGTGGCGGGGCCGACGGGCGCAGAGGTGATCGCGAGGCTGGCCCGCGAGGCGGCGCCCCGGCTGGCCCCCGGGGGCTGGCTGCTCGTGGAAATCGGCCCCGGCGTCGCCACGGCCGCCGAGGCGGCGATCGCCGGGACTCCAGGACTGTCGGCCGAGCCGACGCTCCGGGATCTCGCCGGTCTGCCCCGCATCCTGCAGGCGAGGAAAGCGTAGCCCCTCCGCCGGTCGCCATCGTTGCCCCTCGAGGTCGGCGCGCCCGTTTCTTCCCCCGGAGCCTCGAGGAGCCCGGGTGCGGTGCGCGACGTTCACGAATTGGTCGATCGGTGCACCGAGTGCGCCGGCCGGGTCGCGGACCGGGCCGGCGAGGTGGCGGCCCGCGCGCGGGCGCTGGTGACTGCGGCCATGCGGATGGTGCTGCGCGGCGTGCGGCGGGAGCCACTTCCCTGCCGCCCGCTGGTCGTGGTGGCGGCGTCGGTGGCCGCGGGGTGCGTGGCGGGGCCCGGCATCGCCGGCCTCGTTCCTGCCGGGACCGCCGCCGGCGTCGCGGTCGGATGCTGGGGCGTCGCGGCGGCGGCGCATGCGGCGTGGGCCTGGCTGGCCCGATCTGCCCGCCACGCGCCGGCGGCGGTCGCGTTGATCGTCGCGATCGCGGCCACGGCCGCGGGCTGGGCCGTGGCCCGCGATCGGCTGTTCCGCCTCGACGATCTGGCTTGGACGCTCACCGAGACGCCCGCGCCGGTCGCGATCGAGGGTGTGGTGATCGCGTCGCCGCGACTGCTCGCCCCTGCCACCGGGCCGGAGCCGGGCGTCGCGCCGGCGAGCGAATGCATCGTGTCCGTGAGCCGCGTTCGCCGCGGGGCCGGCTGGAAGCCGGCGTCGGGCCGAGCGGCCGTGGTGGTGGCAGGCGAGCCGCCGCGGGTCGTGGCGGGAAGCCGCGTGCGGATCGTCGGTCGCGGCCTGCGGCCGGCGTCCGCGCTCAATCCGGGGGAGATCGACTCCCGGGTTCGGGCCAGGTTGGATCGTTGCCTGTCGGTCGTCCGGTGCCGGTCCGGGGAATGCATCAGAGTGCTCGCCGCGCCGGCGGCCTGGTCGGCGGCGGCCGCGCTCGACCGAATGCAAATCGCGGGAGTGGCCGCCCTCGAGCGGCACGTACCCCATCGCTCCGCGCTCGCCGCCGCCCTCCTGCTCGGCAGTCGGCAGGCACTGCCCGGCGACGAGTCACGGGAATTCATGGTCACGGGAACCATCCACATCCTCTCCATCTCCGGGCTCCACGTGGGCATCCTCGCGTTCGGGCTCTTCAAGCTGCTGGGTGCCGCCACCGTGCCCCGCGTGCGCTCGCTCGCGGCCGTCGCGATCCTCACGGGCCTGTACATGCTGCTGGTGGGCGCGGAAACACCCGTCGTGCGGGCCACCCTGATCGTGTGGCTCTCGTGCCTGGGAGCTGCCGCCGGCCGCCGCTCCCCCGCGCTCAACGCGCTGGCCGTGGCGGCGATCGTGGTGCTCGCGTGGCACCCGCCCGAGATTTTTCACATCGGCACCCAGCTCTCGTTTCTGTCGACCGCCGTGCTCGTGGGCGCCGGGGCACTCGGGCCTGCGGCGCGGCCGACGACCGATCCGATCGACCGGCTCATCGAGCGCAGCCGCAGCCCGCTCGAACGCCGGCTGCGCCGGCTGGGCCGACACGCGCTCGGGGCGGTGGTCGCCGGCGGCGCGATCTGGGTCGTGACGGCGCCGCTCGTCGCCGCCCGGTTCCACGTGGTGAGCCCGATCGGCCTCGTCCTCAACCCGGTCGTCGCCCCGCTCGTGCCGCTGGCGATGGCCTGCGGCTTCCTGTGCCTGCTGGCGGCCCCCTTTTCCGACGGGCTGGCGGGGCCGTGCGGCGCCGGCTGCGACGCCGCGCTGGCGCTCGTGGAGTGGCTGGTGCGCCGGGCCGGCAGCCTCCCCGGGGCCTACGCATGGGTCGCGGGACCGGAGGCGTGGTGGGTGGCGGGAGCTTATGCGTTGCTCGTGGGCATGCTGCTGGCTCTGCCTCGGGAGCGGCTCGTGCGGCTGCGAACCTGGGCGATCGCGGCTGC
>RFPF01000092.1 GCA_009926295.1 Planctomycetia bacterium | reverse complement strand
GCTCCCGGCAAAACTCGAAATGCCCTCCTCGAGCGACCGCAGCGTGTCCACGTCGAGGTCGTTCGTGGGCTCGTCGAGCAGGAGCAGGTTCGCCCCGCCACGGAGCAGCTTCGCGAGGTGCACGCGGTTCCGCTCGCCGCCCGAGAGCGTCCCCACCTTCTTCTGCTGGTCGGGGCCCATGAAATTGAATTTTGCGACGTAGCTGCGGGCATTGACCGTGCGCTTGCCGAGTTCGATCGTGTCGTGGCCGCCCGAGATCTCCTCGAATACGGTCTTGTTCGGGTCCAGGGCGTCGCGGTTTTGATCGACGTAGCCGATATCCACTGTGGAGCCGACCTTGATCGTGCCGGTGTCGGGCTTCTCCTGGCCGACGAGCATCCGGAAGAGCGTCGTCTTGCCGGCCCCGTTGGGGCCGATGATCCCCACGATGCCGCCCGGCGGCAGCTTGAACGACAGGTTCTCGAAGAGCAGCTTGTCGCCGAACGACTTCGAGATGTTGTCGACATCGATCACCTGGTCGCCGAGATTGCGGCTCGCCGGAATGAAGATCTCGATCTCGGAGTCGCGGACGGCCGCCTGCTCCGCAGCCAGCTTTTCATAGGCCGCCACGCGGGCCTTGCTCTTGGCCTGCCTCGCCTTGGGGCTCATCCGGATCCACTCGAGCTCCTTGTCGAGCGTCTTCTGCCGTGTGCTCGCCTGTTTCTCCTCCATCTCGAGCCGGGCCTTCTTCTGCTCGAGCCACGACGAATAGTTGCCCTCGAAGGGGATGCCGCGGCCGTGATCGACCTCGAGGATCCACTTCGCCACGTTGTCGAGGAAGTAGCGGTCGTGCGTCACGGCCACGACGGTGCCCGCGTACTCGGCCAGATGCCGCTCGAGCCAATTCACGCTCTCGGCGTCGAGATGGTTCGTCGGCTCGTCGAGGAGGAGGAGGTCCGGCTTCTCGAGCAGGAGTTTGCAGAGGGCCACTCGGCGGCGTTCGCCGCCCGAGAGATTCGCCACGCCCCAGTCTCCTGGCGGCAGGTTCATCGCGTCCATGGCGATCTCCACCTGCCGGTCGAGATCCCAGAGGTTCTTGGCGTCGATCTCGTCCTGCACCGTCGCCTGCTCGGCGAGGAGCTTCTCCATCTCCTTGTCGTCGAGCGGCTCGCCGAGCCGCGTGTTGATCTCCTCGAACCGCCGCAGCACGGCCCGCGAGTGGTCCACGGCATCCATCACGTTCTCGAACACCGTCTTTTTCGGATCGAGCTTCGGCTCCTGCTCGAGATAGCCCACGGTGTAGCCGTCGGCCAGCCTCGCCTCGCCGTCGTATTCCCTGTCGATGCCCGCCATGATCTTCATGAGCGTGCTCTTGCCGGCGCCGTTGCGGCCGAGCAGCCCGATCTTCGCGCCGGGATAGAAGGCGAGATTGATGTTCTTGAGAAGCTCGCGCTGGCCGAACTTCTTGTTGAGATCGATGATCTGATAGATGAAGGCGGGGCCCATCGGCTGACTGCGTCGCTCCGTGCAGGCGAAAAGAATCGACAACTGTCGCCCAATCCTACCGGACGCGGCAAGCATGCAAGGGCCGCAGGCGCCGCGGCCTCGTTGCAGGTGCGCGGGGCATGCCGTACGATCCTGATCCAGCCGGCCCTCGCCCCCACGGAGCCCGACCATGGCAGACTACGTTCATCCCGAAGTGCTCGTCTCGACCGAATGGGTGGCCGCCCATCTCGACGACCCTGCCGTGCGGATCGTCGAGTCCGACGAAGACCGAGCGCTGTACGTGCAGGGGCACGTTCCGGGGGCCGTGGAAATCGACTGGATCACCGACCTCCAGGACGCGACCTGCCGCGACTACATCGACAAGGCCGCGTTCGAGCGGCTGTGCGCGGAGAAGGGCATCTCCAACGACACCACCGTCGTGTTCTACGGCGACAAGAGCAACTGGTGGGCCTGCTACGCCTTCTGGGTGTTCAAGCTCTACGGCCACGACAAGTGCCGGATCATGAACGGGGGCCGCAAGCGCTGGGAACTCGACGGCCGCGCATGGTCGAGCGACCGCGTGAGCCCTCCGCGGGGACGCTACTCGGCCGCGGAGCAGGATGGCTCGATCCGGGCCCTCCGCGACGAGGTTCTCAAGCACTGCCGGGCCGGCAAGCAACTGCTCGACGTTCGCAGCCCCGAGGAATACCGGGGCGAACGGATGCACATGCCGGACTATCCCAACGAAGGCGCCTGCCGCGGGGGCCACGTGCCCGGGGCGGTGAACGTGCCCTGGCCGATGAACTGCAACGACGACGGCACGTTCAAGTCGGCCAAGGATCTGGAGAAGCTGTACAAGAAACTGCACGGGCTCAAGCAGCGATCCCCCACGATCGCCTACTGCCGCATCGGCGAGCGTTCGAGCCTCACCTGGTTCGTCCTGAAATACCTCCTCGGGTTCACGAACGTCAAAAACTACGATGGGTCGTGGCTCGAGTGGGGCAACTGCGTGCGCGTGCCGATCGCCAAGGGCCCGGAGCCCGGCGCATTCGCGGTGCCGGCCGCCCCGGCTCACCCCTGACGCGCGGTCCGTCCATGTCCAGCGTGCAGGACCGCCTCGACGCGATCATCGCCGAGTTCGCCGACCTCGATGGTCGTGAAAAACTCGAACTGCTCGTCGATTTCGCCAAGGGGCTGCCGCCGCTGCCGCCGGAATACGTGCGACGCAAGGCAGCGGAGGACCGGCGCGTTCACGAGTGCCAGACGCCGGTGTTCCTCTGGACGGAAACGGATCAGGGGATGGCGAGGCTCGTCGCCGAAGTGGCGCCGGAAGCCCCCACGGTGAAGGGCTTCGTGGCGGTCCTCGCCGAGGTGGTCGGCGGCCGCCCCGCGGCCGAGGCCACGGCGCTCACCGACGACATCCTCGAACGCATGGGCCTCGCCGAGGTTTTGGGGATGATGCGGTCTCGTGGGCTGCACGCGATCGTCGCCCGCGTCCGTCGGGGCCTGCTGAACGACGCCCCCGCAGCCCGCGCATGAACCGACCCAGGAGGACCGAATGACGTCGATGCGTCTCGTTGCCGGGATCGACCTCGGTGGAACCGCGATCAACTACACGTTCCTCGACGAGGCGGGCCACTTCCGCATCGAGGGGCTGTGGGAACACCCGGCCCGCAGCGTCGACGGGCCGGACGCATGCCTGTCACAGATCTCCGACGGACTCCACCTCGCCGCCGCCCACGCCGGTGTCGATCTGGCCGAGGTCGTGGCGGTCGGCCTCGACACGCCCGGCCCCGCCACCGCGACCGGCTTGCTCAGCTGCCGCGGCTCCACCAACTTCGTCCACCCCGACTGGTCGGGCTTTGACATCCGCGGGGGCGTCGAGCGTCGGCTCGGCAAGCCCGTGGTCTACCTCAACGACGGCAATGCCGCCGCGCTCTGGGGTCACGTGTCGATCTTCGGCTCCGAGAACCGGGCGACGAGCCTGTCGGCGATCATCGGCACGGGGCTCGGCGGCGGCGTGATCACGGAGGGCCGCGTCGTCACCGGCCGCCACGGCTTTGGAGGGGAACTCGGCCACGTGCTCATCCCGTGGTCCTCGATCCCCGGCATCGAGGGGATCGACCCGCGTTGCAACTGCGGCCGCACGGGAGACCTCGAGTCACTCTGCTCGCTGACCGCGATCCGCCGCACACTGCTGCCGTTCTTCACCGCTCGTCATCCGGGCCACCGGCTCGCGGCCCTCGATCCAGCCGACGCGGCGAAGCAGGTGCGCGGGCTCGCCGCCGAGGGCGACGAGATGTGCCGCTCGATCTTCCAGGTCCAGGCCCGGGCCCTCGGCCTCTTCTTCGACGAGATGATCAACGTCTTCGACCCCGACGCCCTGATCATCGGAGGCGGCGCGATGGAGGCGACCGCGGAGTTCCGCGAGTGGTTCCTCCGCGAGGTCCGGGCGGGAATGCCCACGCAGCGTTCGGAGCAGGCCGGCATCCCGTTGCACGTCATTCCCAACGGCGACACCGCGGGCGCCCGCGGCGCCGCACTCGAGGCGGCGCGAATCGTGCGATCCTGAAAACCCGCCGTCAGGCCACGCGGTCGAGGATCGGCAGCGTCGGCAGGCCGTTCGGCCGCACGCGGACGGCCGGCGAGGGCAGGGGGGCGGGGGCTGTGGGCTTCGACCGCGGCGGCCCGAAGAGCACGAGCCGCGCCGTGGCGAGGAGGCCTCCGACCGACCCGAACGTCGCTTCCACGGCGGCAGGCTCATAGCCGCAGTGCACCATGCAATCCTGGCACTTCGGATTTCCGCTCGCCCGACCATACGCGTCCCAGTCGGTTTCTTCCATCAGCTCCCGGAAGGTCTTCGCATAGCCCTCGTCGAGCAGGTAGCAGGGCCGTTGCCAGCCGAAGAGGTTGTACGTCGGCGTTCCCCAGGGGCGACACTCGAGATCCCATGCGCCTTTCAGAAACTCGAGAAACACGGGCGACTGGTTGAACTTCCATCGCGTCGGGGCGTTGGCGAGAATCCGCTGAAACAGCGACTGGCTGCGCTGCCGCCGCAGGAAGTGCTCCTGATCCGGGGCCTTCGAATACGAGTAGCCCGGGGAGATCATCATTCCCTCGACACCGAGGGCCATCACCTCGTCGAAGAACGTTCGATACCGCTCCGGGGCCGCGTCGGCAAACAGAGTCGAGTTGGTCGTCACGCGGAAGCCGGCCCTGCGGGCCGCCTTGATCGCCGAGACGGCCATGTCGAACACGCCCTCGCGGCATACCGCATGGTCGTGCTCCTCCCGCGGGCCGTCCAGGTGCACCGAAAACGCGAGGTACGGCGACGGCTTGAAGTGGGGCAGCATCTCCTCGAGCTTGATCGCGTTCGTGCACAGGTAGAGATACTTCCTTCGGGCCACGATCCCGGCCACGATCTGCTCGATCTGCGGATGCAGCAGCGGTTCGCCGCCGGGGATCGACACGATCGGGGCATCGCACTCGTCCACGGCGCGAAAGCATTGCTCCGGCGTGAGGTGCGACCGAAGCACATCGGTGGGATGCTGGATCTTGCCGCAGCCGCCACACGCGAGATTGCAGCGGAAGAGCGGCTCGAGCATGAGCACGAGCGGGTATTTCGCGTTGCCCCGGAGGCGCTGGAGCGCCACGTGCCGGAGCACCGCCACCATCTGCCCGATGGGAACGCTCATGCAACGCGCCCCCGCTCGAGCCTGTCGAAGCCGGCCGCCCGCGCCGCCTGGCTCCAGCGGGCCAGGGCCATGAGCGGAAAATAGACGGGGTAATAGTGGTAGCGGAGGTAGAAAACCTTCGGGAAGCCCGTGCCGGTGAATTCCCGCTCCTCCCAGACGCCGTCCTCGCCCTGCCGAGACACGAGCCACGCGACGCCGCGGGCGGCTGGACGGCCGGCCGCCACGAGCCCGGCCACCGCCCACGCCGTCTGCGACGCGGTGGGAACCCCGACGCCGGCGAGCCGCTCGTCCACGTAGCTCTCACACGTCTCGCCCCAGCCACCGCACGCCTGCTGTCGGCTCTCGAGCCAGTCGGCGCCGCACGACACGGCGGGATCGTCCACACCGATCCCCACCGCCCTGAGGCCCTCGATCGCCTGCCATGTGCCGTAGATGTAATTCACACCCCAACGGCCGAACCACGCGCCATCGGGCCGCTGCTGCCTGCGCAGATACTCGACGCCACGATCGACGGCCGGGTGCCCCGTCCGGAGACCGAGCCTCCCGAACGCCTCCAGCACGCGGCCCGCGAGATCCGGGGAACTCGGATCGATCATCGCGTTGTGGTCGGCGAACGGCACCTTGCAGAGCAGTTCGCAGTCGTTGTCGCGGTCGAACGCCCCCCAGCCGCCGTCGCGATTCTGCATCGCCTCGAGCCAAGGGACGGCGCGGCCGACGGCCGCCGCGATTCGCTCCAGCCTGCGACTCCCCGCCGGCAGCGACGCCTCCTCAAGGCCGACCGTGTCGCGCCACGTCGCCAGCGCAATGAGCACCATCGCCGTGTCGTCAACATCGGGGTAGAAGCGGTTGGCATACTGGAAGCACCAGCCCGATGGCGTCGCCATCGCCGCGGAGTGCTTCCAGTCTCCCGACGACCGCAGCTCGCGGTCGAGCAGCCAGTCGACGGCCGCGGCGAGGCGGCCGGCGCTGGTCGGATCGCCCCGGCCGTGTGCCGGGCCAGCCGCGGCCATCCCGTCTGCGAGGGCGCGCAGGCTGATGGCGGTGTCCCACACCGGAGAACGGCAGGGCTCGAGGCGGGTCGTGCCGTCGGGCTGGGGCTCGACGAGCCGGTCGATCTGCCGCCAGCACTCCGCGACCTCCGGCGCATCGTCCGCACAGCCCATGGACCGCAGCGCCACGATGCTCCACACGATGGGCGGAAAGATCGCACCGAGCCCGTCGCTGCCGTCGAACCGCTCCAGCATCCAGCGCCGGCATGCCATCACCGCGCGGCTGCGGAGCGGACGAAACCCGACCGCGTCGAGCACCTTGAGCAGCCTGTCCACGCCGCGAAAAAACGTGGCCCAGGCGTCGCGGCGGCCGGCGGCCGGCGGCCGCGTGCGACGCCCGGCGTCCTCGAACAACTCCCCGATCCCGCGATCCGCCGGCAGTTGTCGCACCGGCTTGAAGGCCCACATCAGCGACAGCGGCACGATCATGGTCCGCGACCATGCCGAAACGCGGTCCAGATTCACGGGAAACCAGCGGGGCAGGAGGACCATTTCCGGCGGCACCGCGGGGCACGCGGAGTAGGGGATCTGCCCGAGGAGCGCAAGGTAATACCGTGTGAAACTGTTCACGGCCCACGGCCCCCCGGCCGCCGTGATCGCGGCCCGGGCCCGCACGAGCGGCTCGCTCTGCGGGTCGTGCCCGAAGATCTTCAGCGCGAGGTAGGCCTTCACGCTGGCGCTCACGTCGATCGGCCCGCCTGGATGAATCGACCAGCCTCCGGAGGGAAGCTGCTGGGAGAGGATCCGGCGCAAGGCGCCCCGCACGTGGGGGCAGGACGTCCGCCCAGCCCACGCGACGATGAGCAGGTATTCACTTTCGAGGATCGAATCTCCCTCGAGCGGGCCGCGCCAATGGCCATCGATGGCCTGCCGCTCGAAAAGCCAGCTCGCGGTTCGCGTGACGGCATCGGCCGCCGCCTCGCGATCGACGCGCACTCCGGCGACAGGGTCCACCTGCCCGCGGAGGTTCAGGACATCGCGGACGACCGCGTGCCGTTCGCGGCCCGCCGCCACCGACTCGCACACCACTCCTGCGCTGGGAATGGCGGACCGAGCCCCGTCATCCACCCCGGGAATCCACGCTGGCGCCGCCACCCGGCACCGCGCAACGGAACTTTCATGAGCCATGAGATGCATCCATGCTTCAGCCATCGGGCCTCGACCTTGAAGCCCATGCCGATCCGGGGCCGGAGGATAGAGAACGTCGGCAACGCCGACAAGGCCGGTCTGGAGCGAATCCACAGCCGCGTCAGACGGGGAAGGCTGGGCAAACCCTGCGGGCGGCGACTGCGGGGAGCACGACCGTCACCGTGGTGCCGACGCCGGGGCGCGACGCGATCTCGACACTGCCGCCGCTCGCCTCCACGAACCGCCACGCCTTCGCGAGGCCGAGGCCCGCTCCGCGGCCGGCCTCGCGTCCACTGAAGAACGGATCGAAGGCCCTGCGCACGGTCGCCTCGTCCATGCCACCACCGTCGTCGGCGACGGTGATCTCGCACCAGTCGCCACTCGGGGCGGCCACGGCATCCAGCACGACCTCTCCGCCGACGCTGGCGGCCTCGATGGCATTCGTCGCGATCGCCCGCAGGGCGTCCGCGATCTGGACACGATCCACGCACGCCTCGAGCGTCGGCGCCGTCGTGCGGCAGTTGAGCCGCACACCCCGGGCTTCCGCCAGAGAGCCGAGGGCCTGCACCACCGAGCCGAGCATCTCCCCGATGCCGGTCGCTTCCGGCCGTGGCTTCGGCGGCCGGGCGAACAGCATCAGCCCGCCGATCATGTCGCGGGCCCGGAACGACTGGTCGACGATCGTCGCCAGCCGGCGGCGGCGCTCCGCGTCCCGCTCCTCGAGAAGCAGGGCCTGGGCACGGGTGGCGATGTTGGCGAGAGGGTTGTTGATTTCGTGGCCGGCGCCGTACGCGAGTTCCCGTGCCACCTCCAGCCGTGCCGCATGGACCGACTCGGCGAACCGCCCGGAAAGCGCCCGGTGCGACACCATGCGGCCGACGGCCTCGGCGAGCAGCGTCGCCTCGGCCGAAGCCTCCGCGACGGGTCCGCTCTCCCCCGGTGCCGAACCGACCGCGAAATCGCGGGCGAACACGTCGAGCAGCGAAGGCGCCGGCCGGCGTTCTGGCCGAGAGGCCCTGAACGCCTCGCCGGCACCGGGACGGGCGCCAGCGAGCCATCGCCGCACCACATCGTCGCCACCCGCCGCGGCGAGCCACCGGACCTCGTCGTCGTCGTCGGCGAGCACGGCCCTCGCCAGGCCGAGGCAGGCCTGGCGAGGGACCGGCAACGCGACGGGTTCGCAGGTGGCCTGCGTGCTCGACGGCGAGCGGACGACGAGCCACGCACCCGAATCCTGCGACACCTTGAAACTCCGCGAACCAACGAACGTCGGACGTGCGACGCCCGTTCAGGAACCGGCGGCCACCGACTCGATGTCGAGCAGGCCGCAGATCCGATCGACGAGCACCTCCGCCTCGAACGGCTTCTGCAGGAACTCGTTGGCCCCGGAGGCCTTGAGATCCTCGATCTTGTCGGCCTCGCACATGCCCGAGATGCAGATGATCCGCACGTCGTCCATGGTCGAGTCGCTGCGCACCCGCTGGCAGACCTCCTTGCCGTTGATGTCCGGCAGCATCACGTCGAGCACGATCAGATCCGGACGATAGTCCTTCACCATCATGCCCGCGTCGAAACCGTTGTTGACGCTCCGCGTCTCGAAGCGGCCGTCCCGCTCGAGCACGTCGGTGATGAGCTCGACGAGATCCTGGTCGTCGTCCACGACGAGGATCTTGCGGCGACCGCTCTCGAGCGCGTCGGTCGGGATTCCGTTGTCCCGCATGAACAGGAACAGCTGGTCGCGGGGAATCCGCCGGAAGCGGCTGCCCGGGACGCGGAATCCCTTCAACTGTCCGGAGTCGAAGCAGCGGATGATCGTCTGCTGACTCACCTTGCAGATCTTGGCGGCTTCGCCAGTCGTGTACACCGTCTTTTGCATCGAGGCCTCCTTGTTGCCTTGCCGTCCGAGTGGAACCCAAGCTTCGGGGGGGAAGCATCCGGAGCATCCGGCTCCGTCTGACCACTTCCCTGCTTGCCATCCTTGCCCGATGCCTGACTCTACAGCCATCTTGCGCATTGAGTCAATATCGCTCCAATCGCCGCAACCGCCTTCACCGCAACACTTTCGGCAAAGCCCCGGGGGCGACGATTTCGAGCAATTCGACCGCGGGCACGCCAGCAACCGCGATCCCCGCGACCCGCCCGAAGGTGCGCTCCGTCGGCCGCGCCTCGCGGCCGAGGAGCGCCGCCAAGCGGGGCCCGATCGCCACGTCGAGCAGGCCCACGTGTTGCACGTCGAGCAGAAGCCCCGCGGCGATCAGGATCCTTCCGAGCGGGGATTTTCCGGCGCGGATGCTCGTCGCGACCTGGCCGGTGACGTGCGCCAGATCGATCCTCACGATCCCGTGCTGCACGACGCGTCCGTTCGCAGTGTGCAGCAGGATCTCCCGTTCGTACCAGCCGGGGCCCCCCCCCGTGGCGACGCCGTCGTCGCGAACCGCCACGACGTCGACCCCGACCGGTGCGCCGTAAAACCGCTCCATCGCCACGGTCATGTGGCTTGCGTGATCGAGCAGGCGGCCGAACGGTTCCGGCAGGGTGCCGCGGCGGACGGGAGCGAAGGCTGCGAAAACCGCGGGGGGGCGGTGGAACAGTCCCGCCAGGGCCTCGGCGCGGGCGACGCAGTCGCCGCCCTCGTCAGTCGCGGGTCGCATGGGGCGGTTGTTCCCCGGCTGTGATGCCGCCGAACTGGGCGGCTGCCTGCTCCGGCACGGCCAGGTCGAGGAGGAAATCGAGCACCTCGCGCAATCGTCCGAAGCCGCAGGTCGCAGCCGCGGCGGCCGCGAGCCGGCGCTGCTCGTCCACGATCGCGGCCGCACGCACGAACACGTCGGCCTCCGCATACAGCTCCCGCGCCGCGGCGATCGCCGCGG
>RFPF01000091.1 GCA_009926295.1 Planctomycetia bacterium | reverse complement strand
GGCTGAAGCCTGTCCTACTTTCGTCGGCGGGCGAGAGCGAGGCCTGTCCGACGAGCACGACGGCGCGCAAAACGAATGCATCAGCCGTGCTCTGCGGAATGCCGAGGTGCCGATCAGCGACGATGTGCATCGCCATGTCGATGGCGGCCTGGCACGCACGCTCGATATTGAGCGTCAATGCATCGACGTGGGTGAAATCGTCAAGCCGAGGACACGAACGTGCTTCCTCCAGTATCCGACGTACGCAGCGCTCGATGATCGCCGCCTTGTTGAGCAGGATGTCGTCAGGTGGCATAGGCACGGAGAACCTCGCGTCGCGCCTCTTGCAGCGATGCATACATCGAGAGTGTGAGCATCGCGAAACGGGCGGTCACGCACGGATCCCTCTCAAAAATAAGTTTTCCCGTCGTGACCGCCTCCTTGGCATAGACGACGTTCGCTGTGGAAAGCACCCCAAGATCGACGGCGCGGCCACAGATTTTCGTAAGCTCCGCCGTGAGCGCGAGCCGCTCCTCGATCGCCAGGCCCGCCCGGTCACTGGGCAGGATGGCAAAGTCGATGTCGCTGTCTGGGCGAAGACGATTCGTAACTGCAGACCCGAGCAGATACGCGGCCTGCACGATGCCGTGTCGCCGGAGAACCTCGACCGCCGGAGCCACAGCCTGTTTGTCGATCGATGCGTTGTTCACCGTGTCACCGCCAGAGGGATCCCTGCGATCCAAGATTCCGTCAAGTGTATCACCCGGCGATTGTCGGAGTGACAGGCTTCAGCCTGTCCTCCTCCCGCCGGCGGGCAAGCGTGAGTCATGCAACGGACACGAAATCCACTCAGACGAACGCCTCGGCCGTCTCCGACGGTGCGGGCCCATACTTGAGCGGTGCCATGGTGAAGCTCGCCCGGCCCTGGCTCACGCTCCGCACCGCAGCGGAGTAGCCGAACATGCTCGCGAGCGGCGCCTCCGCCGTGAGCACGTTCACGCCGCCGCGGATCTCCGTGGCGGTGATGATCGCCCGCCGCTGCTGGAGATCGTTGATCACGTCGCCGAGATGCTCCTCCGGCACGCTCACCTCCACGCGCATCACCGGCTCGAGCAGGACGGTGCCGGCCGCATCGAGCATCCGGTCGATCGCCTCGGCGGCCGCCATGCGCACCGCCACGTCGGACGGCGGTGGATCGGGGATCGGGCTTTCCAGCACCGTGATCCGCACGCCCCACAGGGGACAGCCCTTGAGCCCGCCGCGCTCGGCGCTCTCGCGCACCGACTGTGTCATGAGCGCCGCGAGGGCCGCCAGCGACTCGCTCTCGGGAAACCACCCCTGCTCCACGATCGGCCCGGTTTGGTCGTCGATCGGCTCGGCCCGGAGCGAGACGGTGCCCACGAGCGTCTGCCCGCCCACCTGCCTGTTGATCTCCCCCTTCACCGTCACCGCCTTGGCGAGCGTCTCCTTGTAGCTCACGCGCGGCTTGTGGACGCGACACGTGAGGTTGAAGTCGCGCTCCAGCCGATGCCGGATCACCTCTAGGTGGAGCTCCCCCATCCCCGAGATCAGGGTCTGCCCCGTCTCCTCGCTCTCGACGGCGCGGAACGTGGGGTCCTGCCGCTTCATCATCTCGAGCGTGTCGGCGAGTTTCTTCCGCTCGAGGCTCGTCTCCGGTTCGATCGCCATCGAGATGACCGTTTCGGGGAACTGGATGCTCTCGAGGACAATCGGGGCGTTGGCGTCGCAGAGCGTGTCGCCCGTGACGCTCGCCCGCGGGCCGATCACGCCCACGATGTCGCCGGCGAAGGCCTCCTCGATCTGCTCGCGGCGGTCGGCCTGCACGTGCCAGAGTTGGGCGATGTTTTCCTTTTTCTGGCGGAGCGGATTCCAGGCCCGGCTGCCCGCCTTGAGCGTGCCGGAATACACACGCACGAAATACAGATCGCCATGCTTCTCGGCGATGATCTTGAACACGAGCCCCGAGAACGGCGCCTTGGGGTCGGGCTTGCGCACCGTGGGGGCCGGGGGCTTCTTTGCAGGGTCGAGCCCCTCGACCGGCGGCACGTCGGCCGGGCTCGGGAGATACCAGGCGATCGCGTCGAGCACCGGCTGGATGCCGATGCAGTCGAGGGCCGAGCCGGCGAGCACCGGCACCACCTTCCGCCCGATCGTGGCCTGCCGGATCGCCTTTCGCATGAGGTCGGGAGGGATCGGAGCCTCGTTCATCGCGAGTTCGGCGATCTCGTCGGAGAAGTCGAAGAGCGTGGAGACAAGCTGCTCGCGGTAGTCGGCCGCGATCCCGGCCAGTTCCTCGGGGATCGGAGACTTCTCGATCGCCGCGAGCGCGGCGCCGCCGGCCAAGGCCTCGTCCTTGGGCGGAAACGTGAGCAATTGCATCTCGACCAGATCAACGATTCCGCGAAACGGATCCTTCACGTGCGGCGGGCCCTCGCCGAGCGGCACGTGGAGCACGAGCGGCGTAGCGCTGAGCCGCTTCTCGATCTGGTCGATCGTGCCAAAGAAGTCGGCCCCCTCGCGATCGAGCTTGTTCACGAGCGCGAGCCGTGGCACGCCGTATTTGTCGGCCTGCCGCCAGACGGTCTCGCTCTGCGCTTCGACACCTTCGCGCGCCGAAAACACCACGACCGCGCCGTCGAGCACCCGCAGGCTGCGCTCGACCTCCGCCGTGAAGTCCACGTGGCCGGGAGTGTCGATGAGATTGACGGTGACGTCCTTCCACTGAAACGACACGGCCGCCGAGTAGATCGTGATCCCGCGCTCCTGCTCCTCGGGGTCGAAGTCGGTGATCGTGGTGCCGCGATCCACCTCGCCGAGCCGGTGGCTCGTCTTCGTGTAGAAGAGCAGCCGCTCGGTGAGCGTGGTCTTGCCGGCATCGATGTGGGCCACGATGCCGATGTTGCGGATGTTTTCGAGTTTGCGTGCCATGCGCGTCTGCGAGCGGAGCGGGAAACCCGAGATCATTCCCGCCCCCGGCCGCGTTGTCTAGCCATCGGCCGCGTCGCAGTGGTGCCGGCAGCCCCGGCAAGAGCGAGCTTGAGTGGCTGGAACCACATGGCTACAATAGCTTTTGCCATGCAACGCACGAGCATCACCGAGGCGAAGAACAACTTGAGCGCCCTCATCGACCGTGTGCGGCGTGGCGAGACGGTGCTGATCTGCGACCGCAATCGCCCCGTAGCCCGCATGCTTCCTGTCGGCCCGGGCGACGTGTCCGGGGCCGACGCCCCGTGGCTGGCGGGACTCGTCCGCGAGGGGTTGCTCGAGCCCGCGCGGAAGCCACTGACCGTGAAGAGCCTGCCCAAACCCGTCAAGCCCGCGCGGCCGACGAGCATCGTCGCCGCGTTGCAGGCCGACCGCGAGGAGTAGCGGCGATGCGGTATTGGGATGCATCGGCGATCGTGCCGCTGCTCGTGCAGGAGCCGCGCACTGCGGAAGCGCGGGCCCTGCTGACGGAAGACGCCGGCATCGTGACATGGTGGGGCACCCGGATCGAGAGCACGTCGGCGATTGCCAGGCTCGAGCGGGCCGCGGCTCTCACGCCCCGCCAGGCAGGCGAGGCCATCGAGGTGTTGCGGGCGCTCGCCGCCGGATGGCACGAGATCCTCCCGGCAGACGTGGTCCGAGAGACCGCCTGCCGGCTCCTGCGTGTCCATGCCCTGCGGGCGGCCGACAGCTTGCAGCTTGCGGCCGCGACCGTCATGGCGGGAGGCCACACGAGCCAGGCGTGGTTCGTGGCCTTCGACGACCGGCTGCGCGAGGCAGCCAGCCGCGAGGGCTTTCTCGTCGGACCATGAGCACGGCCCCAGCCGGTGCGACTGCGCCTGGCGGCCGACTTCACGTCCGCCGGCGGAGCATCGTCCACCCGAGGGCGGCGAGACTCACGTGGGCGGAAGCAGCCGTCGCAGTTCCGCCGAGAGTTTTCCGGCATCGTCCACGACCGCTCGGCCAGTCTCGGCATCCAAGGCAAACAGGGCGGCATACACCGACTTCGTCCGCAGTTCCGCGAGCCGATCGAAGACAACGCCCCATCGGCGGTCGAGACGGCCCGTCTGGATGAGTCGTTCGTGCAGGGCGGACCGTAGCGCCGAGTGGCGTTTCAGCGTCAGACCCTCGTGCAGAAAGATGGCCGTGAGAAGATGGAAGCAGGCGTAGTAGGCGTGATCGGCTGCCAGCTGCGGCACGCCGGCATCGAGTTCGCGTTCAGCCGCTGCCAGGCGAATCCGGGCCCGCTCGACCGACCAGGCGATCACGTCGGCACGGGCTTCATCCGGGCTCATCGTGGCAGAGGCTCCGGCTGCCCAGCCTGCCGGCTGCTGGACATCAGCGGCACGTCCACACCATCGCGGTCGATCTCCTCGCGGATGCCGAGCACCTGGTAGACACCGTGATACCACTCGTCGGCGGAGAGCCGCAGCGGGCTGATGATGCAGTGGTGCCGATGCTGCACCGGCTGCAAGAGGTCGACAACCTGAAAACCCTCGGCCGCGGTCAGCGGCCTCGCGGTGAGAATCAAAAGGTCGATGTCGCTGTCGGGCTGGTCGTCGCCCCGCGCTTTCGAGCCGTAGAGCACCACGCGCTGCACGGGCAGATGGTCGGCGAGAACCCGCGCCGCCTCCAACACGGCCGCGCGGTCGTTGCCGGCCAAGGGCAGGCATGCAAAGTCGGCGACGGTGGGCATGGCAGACGCTCGACCGAAGTTTGAACAGAGACTTGCACGACTAGAACACTTGTCCAGTTTACCGACGCGTCGGCTGCGAGGTCAACGTCTCGCCGCACCCGAATGAAGTAGGCCGCTTACCGCCTTCGCCGGCGGAGCATCGTCCACCCGAGGGCGGCGAGGCCGCCCGTCGCGGCCAGGCCGAGCGACGCCGGCTCCGGTCCGCTCGTCGCACCGTTCATGTTGTAGGCACCGTTCTCCGTGGTCGTGCTGCTCTGCGCTCCCGTCGGCTGGCCGTTTGCCATCCAGTTCGCAAAACGTGCCGAATCGAACCAACTCACCCATGTGATCGGCCGATTCGCGCTATTCCCGCCGTTGTTGATCACGCTATACGTGTACGACCCGCTCGAACCCGACCGCGAAATGCCGCGGCTGTTGAGGTCCGTGCCCATGTTCGTGTTGTAGAGCGAATACGTGTCGGTCGCGGCCACGGCATTCAAAAACGCCGTGTACTACCCGATCGTCACGTCGTACTTCCCGATCTGGTAGACGTAGGCGATCGCTCCGTAGCCATTCTGGTGCGCGTTCGTCGAACTTTGGGCAAGATTCCCAGCATTCCCCACCGTCACCATGTCGATTGTGATCGGGGCGGCATGGGCGGGATTGGTGAGCAGGGCGATAAAAAGTACCGCAAGCATCGCGGCTGGATGGGCTACCGCACGATGCCTGACCGCTCGCTTGCGACGCCGGAACGCTCCCCAGCCCGCACAGCCGATTCCAGCCAGTCCCATCACCCACGTCGACGGTTCGGGAACGATCGACACCTGCAGGCCCACGACGTTGCCGCTGGAAAGGTTGTTGCCCACCTGGAACTGAACGACGTCACCCGCGTTGTACGCCTTGGAGAAACTGAACGACCGGACGGCGTCATTGGCCAAGACCGTGCGGGAAAAAGGAGCCGTGCCACCAAGGCTGTCCGTGATGGCCACGGCGGCGCTCTGGCTCGGCGAATTCCCGGAGACAAAGAGCCCGAAGAAGTCGTAGCTCCTCGTGGCGGGAGCCGTCCACGTCAGCACCGACGCGATACCTTCCCCGCTGGGCGAGGACGTGCCCGACAAAAAGGCCGACTGCAGCCAGATCAGGTTGGTCAAATCAGAGCCGCCCGGGCCATCGCCCAGCCCCGGAGCGCCGACAAACCACGGAGTGGAGTAGCTGCCCAGGCTGGAGTGAGGAACGGTTCCCACGCCCGTTCCATTCCAGTCGACATTGTCGACATAGCGAGCGAACCCAGCCCCACCGGTGTCGTCCCAGAAGGACTGGCTGCGGACGGTCCCTGAAACACCCAACGGGTTGACCGACGAGAACCTGTAGAGTTGGCTCGTCGACAAATAGGTTCCGATGTTGCTCGGAAACCCGCCAACGCCATTGACGTTCCCCATGTATTGCCCCCAGGCCGCACCCGTGGCCGATGGGGAGGTTGCTCCACCCCATCCTGCCGCCGTGGGGGACAAATAGAAGTCGTTGTAAGCGTTCCAGCTGGTCTGTGCCCGAGCGGGCGCGGCGACCGTGACGGCGGCGACCGCGGCAGCGGCGAAGCAGACCAGGTGCGTTCGCGATTCCCGGCAGAAGAAGTGTCTCATGGCGTTGTCTCGGCTGGTTGATGTGCGCGCGACCGCTGCCCGCAGTGTTGTCAAATCCGCCGGCTCTGCAAGCGTTCCGGACCGCAAAGTGACGAATCGACCACGGCCTGGGACGAATCGACCACGAGCCGAATTTTTCTGGGACGAATCGACCGCGGCGCAGGACGAATCGGCCGGCTACGGCTTCACGAGTTCCTTGAGCCGCGTGGTGCCGGCCCGGCCCAGGGGCATGGCGTCGGCGACGCCCTCGAAGAACACGAGCGTCTGCAGCCGCGACTGCCACTGCGTCGCACGGATCGCCGCGAGCTGGATGATCAGCGACCGGCTGATCCGCCCGAAGGCCGAGGCCGGCAGGATCGCCTCCCACTCCTGCATCGTGCGGCGCACCATCCCCGGCTGGCGGGCGCGGAGCTGCACCCGCGTGTAGTTGCGCACGCCCTCCACCCACACGATGTCGGTGAGCGCCACCGTCTCGCTGCCGCGGCCTCCCGCGAACGCGAGCGTCACCATCCCGGCCGGGGCCTGCGAACCGTGTTCGCCGTCGCCCGCCGCCGCGGCCTGCACGTCCTCCGCGGCGGCAGGCCGCGCGGCGGGCGCCCAGGCCTCGAGCCGTTCGATCGTGATCGCGAGCCGGTCGCGGTCCGCCGGCTTGAGCACGTAATCGACGGCGCCCGCGCGAAAGGCGTCGACCGCACGGGTGGCGTGCGCCGTCACGAACACGATCCGGGTGGTGGCCGGCACACTCGCCACGAGGTCGAATCCCAGGCGGCCGGGCATGTCGATGTCGAGAAACACCACGTCGGGAGAGCGGCCTGCGAGAAACCGCTCGGCGTCGCCGACGTCGCTGGCCGTGCCGATCACGTCCACGCCGGGAAACGTCTCCAACAGCTCGGTGAGGGCCGCCGCCGCCCGCGGCTCATCGTCCACCACGAGCGCCGTGATCATCGCCGCGCTCCCGGGCCGCTGTGTGCCGCGTCCACCCCGGCCGCCCCGGTCGGAATCCGAATCGCCACCCTCACCCAGCCGCCATCCTCGCGGTGGCTCACCGCGCAGGTGGGCCCGACGAGCAGCTGCAGCCGCCGCTCGAGCGACCCCAGCCCCGTGCCCATCGACTGCCCGGCCCCCGGCGCCACCCAGCGGCCGGTGTTGGCCACCTCGATCGCGAGGGCCTCGCCGTCGCGCCGAGCGGTCACCTGCACGCGGAGCGGCTGCGGCCCCGTCTGACCGCCGTACTTGATCGCGTTTTCCACCAGCGGCTGCACCATCATCGGCGGCACCCGCACTCCGCGCACGTCGAAGTCGCAGTCGATCCGTGTTTCGAGCCCCGCGCCGAACCGCATCCCCTGGATCGTGAGGTAGTCCTCGAGCGCCTCGAGCTCGCGGGCGAGGGGCTCGAGCGGCGCGGCCGGCTGGATGACAAACCGCAGGTAGCCGGAGAGCGCCTGCGTGAGCGTGGTGATCGCCTCCGGATCGTCGCGGCAGGCCTGCACCGTGTTGAGGGCGTTGAAGAGAAAGTGCGGGCTGATCTGCGACTGCAGGTGCTCGAGCTCGTGGCGGAGCGCGTCCGACTCGGCCTCGAGGGCCCGCACCTCGGTCGAGTTTTGCTCGCGCACGAGCTGGTAGCCGAAGTAGAACGCGCACCAGTTGACGATCATGGCCAGCGTGACGAGCAACCTGGCGACCATCTCCGGCCGCCCTGCGGGCTCGACGCCACACTGCCGGCCCACGGCGAGGAGCACGCCCTGCACGAGCACCGCCGAGACGAGGGCGCCGCCTGCGATCACGCCAATCTTGGAGAGCCCGGCCCGCTCGAGGATCGCATCTTGGTGCGAGGCCAGCCGCATCGCCGCCGTGGCGAGAAAACA
The DNA here is from genome assembly GCA_009926295.1 of Planctomycetia bacterium. GTDB lineage: Bacteria > Planctomycetota > Planctomycetia > Pirellulales > UBA1268 > RGVT01. The sequence continues at coordinate 2,079 of RFPF01000091.1, read as the reverse complement.
CAGCCCCACCTCCGCGAGGATGAACCCCCACGGATCTGCCACGCCGAACACGAAACAGAGCAGGATGTTGGCGCCGAACGCCGCCGCCCAGTAGGCGACGTGGGCGATCCAAAATGCGACGCGGTGCCGGCCAGGCCCCCGTCTGCCGCTCGCGAACCGGGCGAGCGGCAACGCTGCTGCGTGATGCGTGAGGGTGGAAGGGGTCATGGGAATCGGTCGCGGGGCGGTGCCGAGTCGCGGGCGGCGCCGCCGCGATTGTTACCTTCGGCAGGCGTCTGCAGGAAGGGCTGCGGGATGGGTGGCACGACGCCCGACATGCGGGCCGATTCGTCCCAGCCGGCGGTCGATTCGATCATCGTGCCGGCGTGTTCGCTCGTGTGGCGTGCCGTGAAACCAACGGAAAGGAGGCGGGATCCCGGATCGATTGAACCGCAAGGTCGATGTCGAGAAGCGGCCAATACAGGTGATCGACCGTGGGCCGTTCGACCGCCGACACCTGCTCGATCGTGGCTGCCTTGAACCACGGGAAATGCTCGAACGGCAGAAAAAGCTCCTCGTCTCCGATCAGCAGCCAGAGGCCGTGCCGCGAGACGTGGGATACCTCAACTTGAAAAGTGCCTGTTCCAGGCATCGACGATCTCCTGCACATGATCTTCGACCAGTTGTTTCGCTTCATTCACGACATGGGCGGCCAAGCCCGTCTGCGTTGCAAGTTCCACGTCAGGCTTCAACCAGAACTTGGCCTCGCCATCAGGATGAGAAACATGGACGTGCATCCGCGACTCCTCGCGGGAGAAGAAAAAGAAGCGGAAGGGGCCATCTCGGAAAACCGTGGGGGTCATAACTGATTTGCGGCAGGCTCGGAACGCACGATTGTACCGTCCTTGGCAGTGGAATGAGACCACGAACACTTGCCCGCAGCGCCGCTCCGCCTGGGAGAGGCGGAGAAGGCACCCGTCCGGCCGACGAGGAGTGTTCCCGTCGCCGGTGTCAGCCGGCGAACACGTGGAGCCGGCTGCCGGCCAGGCCGAGCGCTGCCGCGCGGGCGGAGAGTTCGTCGAGGGCGTGCGCCCCCGTCGGGCCGAGATCGAGCGTCCAGTCGTTCACATAAAGATCGACGTGCTGCATGAGCACGCGGTCGTCGAACTCCTGCGCGTGCGCCCGCATCGTCGGCAGGGCGGCGGCGCGGTCGCCAAGCGCGAGCCGGAGTGAATCGTGGATCACCCCCTGCACCGCGCTGATCGTCGCCGCGGGCAGCCGGCGGCTGGCCACGATCCCGCCGAGCGGCAGCGGGCAGCCGGTGGCCGTTTCCCAGCGGGTGCCGAGGTCTTCGACGAGCGCGAGGCCGTGCGCCTCCCACGTGAACCGCCCCTCGTGGATGCACACGCCGAAGTCGGCCGTGCGGGCCTCGAGCCGCGGCATGATCTCGGAGAAGACGACGTGCTCGACGCGAGTTGATCGCGGATGAAAAAGGTCGAAGAGGAGGGCCGCGGTGGTATGCCTGCCGGGGCAAAGCGCGAGCTGGCCCGAGTGCGTCGGTCGCGCGGACGGCTCGGCTGCGAGCAGCAGCGGCCCCACGCCGAAGCCGAGGGCCGAGCCGCTCGGGAGCACGACCACGCCGTCGGCTGCCAGGAGCGCCGCATGAAAGCTCGCCTTGCACACGTCGAAGTCGCCGGCGAGCAGCCGCTCGTTGAGCGTCTCGACGTCGAGCAACTCGATCTGGAAGTCGAGCCCCCGCCAGTCCACGGCGCGCGTGAGCAGCCCGTGGAAGGCGAATGTGTCGTTGGGGCAGGTGGAGATCCCGAGGCGGATGCGCTGCGTCACGACCGGCCTCCGAGGAGCGTGGCGGCGAGATCGCCTGCGGCCCGGCAGGCCGCCTCGATCTGCCAGCGCTGCGTGTCGCGGTCGCCGGCGGTGTTGGAGATGCCGCGGACGATGTCGAGCGGAACTCCGGAGAGCCGGCAGGCCGCAGCCACCGCGAAGCCCTCCATGTCTTCGGCAGTAGCGCTGGGGAAGAGCTGCAGCCGCGCAAGCACGTCGGCCGCGCAGGCCGAGGCCGCGCAGGCGGAGAGCAAGAGG
>RFPF01000010.1 GCA_009926295.1 Planctomycetia bacterium | reverse complement strand
CCTCCGCGAGCGACCGCGCCAGCCTCCCGGCCACGCCCCGGCCAGCCGCGGCGGGCGTGCACCGGGCATACACGGCGGCGGTCGAGAGACCGGCCCCGGGGCAGGCGACCACCGCCCAGAGCGGCGGCAGTCCGTCCACGCGCTCCAAACGCTCCCCCCGCCCCGAGGCGATCGCAGGACCGCCCACGAGGAAGAACGGAACGTCGCTGCCCAGCCGCGCGGCGAGATCGGCGAGCCGTTCCCGCGGCCAGTCGATCCCCCACAGCCGGGCGGCACCGACCAACGCGGCGGCGGCATCGCTCGATCCACCTCCGAGGCCCGCGCCGGACGGAATCTCCTTCACGAGCTCCACCTCCAGGCCGCGAGCCTCCCCGGCCTCGGCGGCGAGCAGACGCACCGCCCGAACGACGAGGTTCGTGTGGTCGTGCGGCACGTCGCGGGCGAGTGGTGTTGCCTCCGGATGCAGGAGCCGTCCGCCGAAGCGGACGGCGAGCCGCACGTCGCCAGCGGGGCCGGCGCGCACGAGGAGTGTGTCGTGCAGGGTCACCGGCACCATCAACGACTCGATCTCGTGGAAGCCATCGGGCCGTCGGGCGAGGACGGCGAGCGAGAGATTCAGCTTCGCCGGCGCCTGGATGGTGATCACGTGGATCGCTACCGCCAGGTGGCGACGAACCCCAGCGTCACGAGCGAGAGCACGAGGCCGATCGCCACGAGCACGGCGAGCATGATCGAGATGCTGCGGCCTGCCCAGAGGTCGTCACGGATCATCTCGGCCCGGTCGGCCTTGTCGAACGACCGGTTCCAGACGGGAAAAGCCCGCTCGTCGTAGACCCACCGCGTGCGTTCTTCGAGTTGCTGTTCGCTCATGATGTCGAGGTTCGGCGGTCGCGGGCCTGCCGCCCCCGCCGGGGTATGATGCGTCGGACGCCTCGAAAAACATTACCGTGGCACCGTCCCCGGCACCAGCCCGCGCCCCGTGAGCCCCATGGAGCACATCCTCGACGCCGCCTCCACGCTTCCGGAATGGCTCGCCTCCCGGGGTCAGCCGGCGTGGCGGGCCAAGGCCATCCGCCGCTGGCTGCACGCCGGCCGCGCGGAAACATACGCGGCGATGACCGATCTGCCGAAGGGGCTGCGCGACGCCCTGGAGGCGGAGTTCCGCATCTGGACGACCTCGATCGCGAGGCACACCCGCGCCGACGACGGCACGGAAAAGCTCCTGCTGGAACTGCACGACGGGCAGCGGATCGAATGCGTGCTGCTGCGCGAGCAGGGGCCGGGTGCCGAGGGAGCCGGCGCCCGCCGCACGGTGTGCATCAGCTCGCAGGTGGGCTGCGCGATGGGATGCGTGTTCTGTGCCAGCGGCCTCGACGGGGTCGTGAGGAATCTCACGACCGGTGAGATCGTCGAGCAGGTCCTGCGGCTGCAGGCGCTCCTGCCCGCCGACGAGCGGCTGAGCCACATCGTCGTGATGGGGATGGGCGAGCCGCTGGCCAACCTCGACCGGCTGCTGCCGGCGCTCGCCGCGACCCGGGATCCCCACGGCCTCGGCATCTCGCAGCGCCGGATCACGATCTCCACCGTCGGCCTCCCGCCCGCGATTGACCGGCTCGCGGCGGAGGACCCCGGCTACAACCTCGCGGTGTCTCTCCACGCCGCCGATGACGCGCTGCGCACGCAGCTCGTGCCCGTGAACAAGGCGATCGGCCTCGCCGACGTGATGGCTGCGGCCGACCGCTACTGGGAGGCCTCGGGCCGCCGCCTGACGTTCGAATACGTGCTCCTCGGCAGGCTCAACGACCAGCCCGAGCACGCCCGGAGCCTGGTGGCGCTCCTGGGCGGACGCGCCGCGCTGGTGAACGTGATCCCCTACAACAGCGTGGCCGGCCTGCCCTACGAGGAGCCGACGCCGGCCGACCGCGAGCGGTTCCTCGACATCCTGCGGTCAGCCGGGGTGAACGTGCACGTCCGGCGCCGCAAGGGGGCAAGGATCGACGCCGCCTGCGGCCAGCTCCGACGGCTCGCCGTCGGGCCGACGTGACGGGCGGCGGCCTCAGGCCAGCCAGCCGAGCAGCAGCACCGCGGCGAGGACGATGCCGAGGATGCCGCCGAGCCACACGGCCCAGTGGATCGCTGCGAAGCGGATCTCGGCCGGGTCCTCGTGGTGCGTGGCGGCGAACACGAGGCTCGCCAGTGCCACCAGCGGCAGCCCGAAGAAGATGCCGGGAACGCCGTCCGCGATCGCGGCGAGCACCGCCGGGGCGGCGATGCCGAGGGATGCAAACGAGATCATCGGGGGCCTCCGTGCCGTGATGGATTCAGGATGACGGGGCGGATCGCGTCTTGCGATCCTCGTCGGTCGGCGTGCCGAGCGGGCCCGCGAACGCGTCGTAGATTACCAAAACGTTGAGCATTCCGGCCAGCATCGTGTACAGCGTGCCGATGTCGAACCAGCGGCCGAGCCGTCGGTGCCAGAGCGACACCTGCTCCCCGCGAAACTGCTTGAGCGGCGGCCGGTCGAAAAAATCCTCGTCGTCGATGTCGGGATCGGAGGCGGCGAGCCGCTCGGCGTAGCCGCGCGACACGTACTGCCCTGAGACGAGGGGCGGCGCCATGAAGGGGCTGGCGAACAGCGGCTGCCGGGCGACGCCGTGGAGCTGGAAGGATTGCACGAGCGCCGGCACCGCCACGAGCCCCGCGCCGGCCTGGCACACGAACGGCCAGCGGGTGTCGCCTGGCTTCCACGACGCGTAGACAACCTTCCCGCCGCCGAGCCACAGTCCGGCGAGGAACGTGCCGAGGATCGCTCCCATGAACAGCCGCCCCTTGAACACGCGCCCCTGGTAGATCTGCCCGAGGCCGGGCACGGCCCACGAAAGGAGCGCGGCGACCGCCGGATTCCGCAGGTCGATGGCGGAACCGTCGTCCGGAGAGACCGCGACCACCCGTCGTGCCGTGCCTTGCTTGATGTCGCGGGCGAGTGCCAACCGAGTGCCGCTCCTGAGGGATCCCGAGTCTACGCCATTCGTGCCGCGCCAGGAACCGGCCCGCGGGGGCCGCCGGCGGATTCTCGGTGCCACGACCGGCTGCTACGATCCTCTCGCTCGTCCGGTGTGGCCAACCACCGAGGTCCCATGCAACGCCGCTTCTGGATCGCCGCCGCCCTCGTCGCCCTGACAGGCTGTTCCAGGGCGAAGCGCTCTGGAAAGAAATCGTCCGGCAAACGCGCAAAGGGCCCGCAGACGATGGGCAACCTGCTGGTCGAGGGCTACATCGCCGACCTCCAGAAGGGGCCCGTGGAGAGTCGCATCGTCGCGGCGACGGAGCTCGCCAAACTTGGATCGTCCGCGAAGGCGGCCCTGCCCGCTCTGCGGCCGCTGGAGAAGCACACCGATCCGAAATTGAGGGCCGCCGCGACCGCCGCCATCGAGGCGATCGGCAGGTAGGCCGCTCCGGCTTCTAGGCGCCCCACAGCCGGCGCACCACCCGCACCCGCGGATTCACGGTGGGCTCGTTCGCGAAGTCGCAGCTGGGATCGCCCCCGGCTGCCGCCGCCTGGGGCGCGAGTTCCCGCCACGCCCGCTCCACTGTCGCGGCGTCGACCTGCGTTAAGCCGTCGCCCGCCGCCGCAGCGAGCGCCAGGTGGGCGAGCCTGACCACCACGCGAGGCACACCGCCGCTGAAGCGGGCGATCGTCTCGGATGCGTCGGCCGAGAAGATGTCGGCGCGACCCCCGGCCCGGACGACGGCCCGTGCCAGACAGCCGGCGACGTCGCGGGCATCCCAGGGGCCCAGTTCGATCCGCACCGCCGCCCTGTCCCGCAGGCCCTTCGGCAGCCCCGCGCCGCCCGCCGGCGTGGTGGTGGCCACGACCGCGATGCGGGCGAACCTCGGCTCCGCGGCTCCGATCAGCCGCACGATGCCGTCGACCGCATCGGACGGCGCGACGTCGACGTCGTCGAAGACGAGCGCCGTGGTGCGCTCCATGAGGGTGTTCTCGCGGAGCCGGTTCTCCAGCTTCTGCCACGGTCGCAGAGGTTCCGCCCGACTGGCCGCATCGAGCGGCAGCCGCTCCAGCAGCATCTCGATCCAGTCTCCCGGGGCGAGGCCGCGAAGCGAGAGGAGGGCCGTTTCGGCCCCGAGGCCGCCGAGGCGGCGGGCGGCGAGCGCCGCGAGATGGCTCTTGCCGCAGCCCTCCTCCCCCTCGACGAGCGCGAACCGCTGTCGCTCCTCGACGAGCCACTCCAGCCGCGCCAGCGCCTCTTCCTGGGGCGCCCCCCGGTAGAAGGCGGCCGGATCGAGCGTGCCGTCGAAGGGTGCGGAGGTGAAGTGCCAGTGATCGCGTACCATGGCGCGGAGTCTAGCCGGAGCGACGCTCCGGGTCAGGACGAAATGCGTCCCTGAAAACAGGCCTTCCCGCCTCAGCATGAGCGACCGCTTCTTTCTCGCCTCGCCTCCCGCCGACGGCCGCTGCGAACTCGTCGGTGACGAGGCCCGGCATCTCGTCCGCGTGCTCCGCGCCAGGGTCGGTGACGCCGTCGAGGTGTTCGATGGCTGCGGCCGCGCCTGGCCCGCGCGGGTCACGACCATCGGCCGCGACCGGGTGGGGCTCGAGGTCGGCCCGCCGCAGGAGGCGGCCGCCGCGCCGGCGCTCCTCACGCTCGCGGTGGCGCTTCCCAAGGGCGATCGGCAGAAATGGCTGGTGGAAAAACTCACGGAACTCGGCTGCGCCCGCCTCGTGCCGCTCGTCACGACCCGCGGGGTCGCCGAGGCGACACCGGGCGCGCTCGACCGGCTCAGCCGCGGGGTCGTCGAGGCGTGCAAGCAATGCGGGCGAAACACGCTCATGGAAATCGCGCCGCCGCAGACCGTGGCGGCGGTGCTCGGTGGCCTCGATGCGACGACGCTCGGGATCGTCGCCGACCCGGCGGGCAGGGCCGCGGGATCGCTCGTGGGATCGCACGCCGGACCGATGCTCGCGCTCGTGGGCCCGGAGGGCGGATTCACGACCGGGGAGATCGCCGCGGCGGAGGCTGCCGGCTGCCACCGCCTCGTGCTTGCGCCACACATCCTCCGGATCGAGACGGCGGCCGTCGCAGTCGCCGCTGCGGTCTGGGCGGCCCATGCGGGTCCGGCTCCCCGGGCAAGCGGCGCGTGAAGACGGGCAAGCGGGCCAACCAGCGGAGACTGGCCCGCTGCGTCCGCCTGCGGAAGGTCGCCGGGGCGAAGGTCGGGGATTCCGGCAAGGTTCGCCACCCCGCCTCGCGGCATCGCGGGCCCGGTGGATGGTTCGCCGAAACCAGTCGTTGCAGGGTGTCGTCGCGGAGCGTCGGTCACGACGAGGACAGAGACATGCGCACGATCACAAGCCTCCTTCTCGCGGGCCTCCTGGGCGCGGCGGCGGTGAGCGATGCCGCCGCCGCCTGGCCGTTTCGACAGGTCTGGGAGAAACGACGGGCAGAACTCTACGCCCAGCTCTCCCGCGACGTTACGCACAAGGTGCATGTCCGCGTCGATGCCGCAAAGCATGATCTCGAAGCGGCCCTCGAGGCGCGGGTCGCCGCCGAGGCGGCGACACTCGCCGAGCAGACGAAGGCCGATGCGGCCGAACTCGAAAATCTCTTCGATCAGGAGGCCGCCGAGCTGGATGCCCGTATCGACAAGGCGCTCGAGACGCAAGCCGCCGCCCTCGACGCGAGATTTGACAAGGAACAGCGCGACATCGACGCCTCTCTGGCCGGCGAGTCGCAGAAGCTCGCCGCAGCGGCCGACGCGCGGCAGAAGGAGACGCTCGCGAAGATCGAGGCGGAGATGAGGCGGATCGAGCGGCAGTCGGCCGCGGAGGTGGAAAAGCTCCTGGCCGCGACCGGAAAGCGGATCGACGGCGAGATGGCGAAGCTCGACGCCGAGATGGCGAATCTGAAGACGCGGCTCGACGGCCAGTTCGCGGCGCTCGCCAAGAAGCTCGAGGCGGAGCGGGCGGCGATTCCCGCGCCGCCCCCTGGCCAACGAGAGCCTGCCCCGCAAGAGCCCGAGCAGCCCGCCGCCGACGCCCCGCCGCCGCAGTGAGCCCCGCGGCGTGGGCGGCCTCCCCGGGAGCGCCGCACGCGTGGCGACGCCCACGCTCTTCTCCTAGTTCGACACCACCTCTCCGCCGTTGATGCTGTGCAGGCCGCGGTGCAGCGTCGCCTCGATCTCCTCGCCGAGGAACACGACCCTGCCGTCGCCAAAAAGCACGTTCGCGCCGCCGCGGTGATGGCTCTTCGGCCCGAAGAAGCCCGACCAGTGGACGACGTAGTCGGGGATGGTGCTGTTGGGGGTCAGGAACCCGTTCGTGAGGCTGTTGCCCTGCGTCGTGGCCGCCCAGGAGAGGCCCCGCCCCCGCATCGCGGCGCTCGACGCTCCCCGCCAGGTCGTGATCGACTGCCAGTTCGCCACGATGGCGTCGACCGCCACAGTGGTGGGTGTCGAGCCCGCGGGGCCGACCAGCGTGTTGGAGTTCCAGCCGGTCGAAGCGTTGAGCGTGTACTGATACGGGTGCGGCGGGGGTGATCCGGCCGGAAACGTCACGGGATCGCTCACCGCGGTGATGCTCCGCACCGCCTCGCTCGCGATCACCGTCTTCGACAACCCGTCGCTGACGTGCCGCATCCTCACCTTCGAGTTCTCGTAGACGATGCCGTCGGTCGGCTGGCCAAAGTTCCAGAAGCAGCGGCCCGCCCCGTCGGCGGTCGCGCTGCCGAAACTCACCATGTAGTTGTTGCCGCCGTACTGGAAGCCGTTCGCCGCCTGCACCGTCGGAGCGGGATCGCTGGGGCACAAGAGCAGGGGGATCGGCGTGGCGAACAGCGCTGCAAACGCGGCGGCCGGTGTCTGCGCGGCGAAATTCCCGGTGAACGCGGCCTTTGTGAGGTCGAAGCGGTCGGCCAGCGTCGCCTGCTCGGCGTATGGCAGCAGCCGCGCGTGGAGCGACCACCCGCCCGTGGCCGTCGCCGACACCGTCGTGCTTCCCCGTGCGTCCGTCGCCGGGAAGTGCCCCCGGCTCGACTCGTAGTTGAGGAGCGCGAGCCCGAACTGCCGCAGGTTGCTCGCACAGGAGTTCCGCCGGGCCGACTCCCGCGCCGCCTGGACGGCCGGCAGCAGGAGGCCGACGAGCACGCCGATGATGGCGATCACGACCAACAACTCGACCAGACTGAACGCCGCGCGCGCACGCGGCACGGGATCCATGGACATGAAAGGCTCCTCGGCGTGGATGGGGAAGCGCACGGCCTCGTGCATCCGCGGTGCGCACGGCGCGGCACCACGACGGACGCTGGCGAAAGACCGGCTCTCGAGCGGCGCGACGCGCCGGCTCAGGCCACCCGCGGAGGAGGAGCGTCGGGCTTCAGCCGCTCCGCCCGACAGACGTCGTCGCCGTCGGCCCACGGCTCGACGAGCGGCGTCACAACGACCATCGCCACGACGGGCGGCGGCGGCAGCGCCCCGCCGATCGCCAGCCACTGCGACACGATGCCTCCGCAGGCGAGCATCGACGAGAGGACGACCGTGCGTCGCGACACGGGCTCAGCGGCGGAGTCGGCCGGCTGATGCGGGGCTTCCACAGGCGGCTCCGTGCAACAGGCGGCCTGCCGCTTCACCGCACAGCACGAGGTGGGCGCGGGTGTCTCGGCCGCCGCCGCGCGCCGCGCGAGCGCCGCAATCAGGCCCGGCTCGACGCGGTGTGCCTTGGCCCAGGCGAGCAGCTCGGTGGGCGTGTTGCAGCAGCAGTTGGAAAAGCACTGCTCCGCCGTAGCGCAGCCACACGGCTTGTCCATGCACGGAAACGGCCGCGACCGATCCTTGCCTGCCAGCCGCTTGGCCGCGGCCGACTCAGGGCTCGCGGGCAGCATGCCACCGAGCGGCAGCGGCAGGCCCGACGCGACCACCGCATAGCCGACCGTGGCCAGCCAGATCGTCGCCCGGCGAAGAAACGTGTCGCGCCGCATGAAATAGAGACTATCCCTGGCCCGCGCTGCATACCAGTAGCCCAAAACTTATGGGGAGCCCCAAGCCGGCTTGGGTGAGTCCAGGCTGAACAACTGATGCAACCTCACAGCGCCTGCAAGCTCGTGACCGCGGCGGTAAGTTCGGCTTCCGCCTGGAAGCCGTCGACGGGTTCGAGGCCGATCCAGCCGCGGTACCCGCGCTCCTCGAGCGTGGCGAGCACGCTTGGCAGATCGACCTCCCCGGTGCCCAGGATCACCGCCCGGCCACGGCCCTTGAACGCACCCCGGATCGCGTCGGTCGCGTGCACATGACCGATGTGGCCGGCGAGCATCTCGACGGCGGCGACGGGGTCGTGGCCGTGCACCACGAGCGAGCCGGTGACGACGTGGCACGCGATGCCGCCCTCAGGCAGGGCCGCGAGCAGGCGGACGAGATCCTCCGGGCTCGAACGCCCGGCCTCCACGCAGAGTGTCGCGCCCACGCGGTCGCCCCACACGGCAAGATCGCCGAGCACGTCCACGAGCAGCCGCCAGCGTGGATCGACGGGGCCCTCGGCCGGGGTGGGCGGCGGAATGTCGCCCACGTGGTTGAGCACGATGCCCGCCCCGATCGCATGGGCCACCTCGAGCGCCGACTTCGTCGCGGCGATCCGGCCCTCGAGCCGTTCGGCGTCGGCATAGCCGCCGCGGGTGGGAAACGCGGTCGCCGCCACGACGAGCCCCTCGTCGGCCAGCCACGTGCGGATCTGCCGAATGCCGCTCTGCGACAAGTGCTCCGCGGGAACGCCCGAGCGCAGGTCGAGTTCCACGCCGGTCAGCCCGAGTTCACGGGCCTTGCGAAAGGCCGTCCGCAGATCGCGCGCGAGCGCGATCGCAGGCACGCTCAAACGGGAGGTTTCCATGGGTCGGGAGTCCGGTCGCCGAGGATCGTCGCGGATTGTATCCTGCCGGAGATGCATCCACTCGATCACGTGACCGCCGAACTCGAAAGGCTCGCGCCGCTACGGCTGGCCGCCGACTGGGACACGGTCGGCCTGCTCGTCGCGCCGCGGCGAACGGAAGTGGCCCGGGTGATGACCTGCCTCACGCTCACGCCGGCGGTGGCCGCCGAGGCCGCCCGCTCCGGCGTCGATCTCGTCGTGGCGCATCATCCGCTGCCGTTTCGCCCGGTGCCGCGACTCACGACCGATTCCGACACCGGCCGCGCGCTGCTGGAACTCGTGGGTGCAGGAATCGGCGTGTGGAGCGGCCACACCGCGTGGGACTCCGCCGCCGGCGGCATCAACGACCAACTCGCCGCGTTGCTCCGGTTGGAGCGGGTCGTGCCCCTGGTGCCCGACGCGATCTCCCCGCTCGCCGGTGTGGGCCGGGCCGGGTCGGCGCCGGCGGGCGTCACGGTCGGCACACTCGCGCGGCGGGCCGGCGCGGCCCTCGGGGTCGCGGTGGTGCAGTTGGCGGGCCCCGCGGATCGGGACGCGGGACGGGTCGGAATCGTCTGCGGCTCCGGCGCGGATCTCGTGGCCGACGTCGCGCGGGCGCAGTGCACCACGTTTTTGACCGGTGAACTCAGGCTCCACGACGCCCTCGCCGCGGTCGCCCACGGGCTTGCCGTGATCGCGGTCGGCCACCATGCCAGCGAACGATTCTCGATGGACGTCCTCGGCCGCCGCCTCGCGGAGGCGCTGCCTGGGCTCGAGTGGCGGCCGAGCGAAGCCGACACCGACCCGCTCGTCTGGCAGGCGATTTGATCGGCGGGTTTTCGCTTCTACACTTACAGGGCGTTCGATTTCCCGCGGCCTGGGCGGATCCCCGTGAAGCGCATCCTGACCGCCCTGCCCGTCTACAACGAGGCCGCCCACGTCGCCGGCGTGCTCGACGAGGTGCTGCGGTTCGCGCCGGACGTGCTCGTCGTGGACGACGGCTCGACCGACGGCACGGCCGATCTGCTTCGCGAGCGGGGCGACGTGCGCGTCGTGCGGCATGCGGAAAACAGGGGCTACGGCGCGGCGCTGGCGACGGCGTTTCAGACGGCCCGCGACGGCGGCTGGGACGGCCTCGTGACGATCGACTGTGACGGCCAGCACCAGCCCCGGCTGATCCCCGACTTTACGGCCGCGCTCACGGAACGACGGGCCGACATCGTGAGCGGCAGCCGCTATCTCGCGAGTTTTCCCGGTGACACCGCCCCGCCGGTCGCCCGCCGAAGGATCAATGCCGAGATCACGGCGGAGATCAACTCCCGGCTCGGTCTCGCGCTCACCGACGCGTTCTGCGGCTTCAAGGCCTACTCCCGCCGGGCGCTCGAGCGGCTGCGGCCCACCGAGACCGGCTACGCGATGCCGCTCGAGGTCTGGGTGCAGGCGGCCGCCGCCGGGCTCACGGTCGTCGAACTTCCTGTGCCGCTGGTCTATCTCGATCTGGCGCGGAGTTTCGGGGGCGCACTGGACGATGCCGCGACGCGTCTGGCCTACTACCGCCGCGTGCTCGATCGCGCGGAGTCGGCCGTGGCCGCCGCCGCGGGCGCGGCGACCTGACCGCGACCGACCGCCCCATGCCCCCATCCCGACGCACCCGCACGGCGCCCGAGCGATCGGGCGAGAGGCTCTTCGAGCCCCCGGTGCAGGCCTCTGCGACGTCCCCGGCCGGCTCGATCGAGACGCTGGTCGACAACAACCGACTCCTGCGGGCCGCCTTCGACACCCGGATCGGGGATCTCAGGCTGTGGGAACTCGTCGCCGCCACGCGACGCGAGGTGCTCACCGTGGCGGCTGAATACACGCAGAGCTACCGCGACGCCCAGCGGCCCAGCGACATCGCCGACTGGATCTCCCGACCGATCATCATGGGGGGACACCAGCCGGAACTGTTCCATCCGGGGGTGTGGCTCAAGAATGCCGCCCTCGACGCCTACGCCCGGGCCGTCTCGGGCACCGCGATCAACCTCGTGGTCGACACCGACCGCTGCGCGCGCGCGGGCGTCGAGGTGCCGGTGGGCACGCCGCGCGAGGCGCATCTGGAACCGGTGCCATTCGACGCCACGGCCGCGGAGATGGCGTGGGAAGAGCGATCGATCGTCGATGCGAACGTGTTCGGCTCTTTCGGCGAGCGTGCCAGCGCCCTGATCGCGCCGCTCGAGCCGCATCCGATTCTGCGCCGCTGGTGGCCGCTGGCGGTGGAGCGGGCGGCGGAGTGCCACCGCCTCGGACTGGCGCTCGCGCAGGCCCGACACTCGCTGGAGGAGCGGTTCGGCTGGGAGACGCTCGAGGTGCCGGTGAGCGAACTCATGCGGCTGCCCACCGTGATGGTGTTCATGGGCTGGCTGCTCGCCCACTGCCGGCAGTTCCACGAGGCGTACAACACGGCTTTGGCGGGCTACCGCCGCACGCACCGCGTCCGCGGCAGGGGGAGGCCCATGCCCGACCTTGCCGTCCGCACCGAGGCGCCGGGCGAGGGGCCATGGTACGAAGTGCCGTGGTGGATCTGGTCGCGCGAGGATCCTCGGCGCCGGCGGGTGTTCGCCAACGTGGCCGCGTCGGGCACCCTCACGCTCTCCGACCTCGAGACGGTGCGCGTGGAGCTTCCGATCTCGCCGGACACCTCGCCTGCCAAGTGGGTCGACGCCCTGTCACGGATGGAGGAGCACTCCCTGAGGCTGCGTCCGCGGGCCATCGTCACGACGATGCTGGCCCGGCTCATGATCGCCGACGTGTTCGTGCACGGGATCGGCGGCGCCGCCTACGACGAACTGACCGACGCGATCGTCCGGCAGCTCACCGGCTGTGATCCGCCGCGGCACGCGGTCGTTTCGGGCACGTTGCGGCTGCCCCTCGACACCGTGTTTCCCGAACTCGCGGCTTCCGATCCGGAGGGGGAACTCGCGGAGGTGCAGAGGCTGCTGCGAGACCTGGAGTTCCACCCCGAGCGGCACCTCGGCCAGCCGGAGGCGCGGCTCGCGGAGGTCGACGAACTCCTGCGTCGCAAGCGGCACTGGATCGACACGCACCCCACGGTCACGCTCGCCCGCCGCCGCTGCCACGAAATCCGCGCCGTCAACGAGCGACTGCAGCCGTACGTGGACCGGCCGCGGCGCGCCGCGCTCGACCGCGTCGGCCCGATCGCGACGCGGATGCGGGCCCGAAAAGTGCTCCAGTCCCGCGGGCATCCGTGGTGTTTTTTCGCGGAAAAGACGCTGCGCTCGTTCCTGCTACTGGAAAACGACTGAGAATCGTCATATCTTTTCGGCCAACGGACTGTTTTCGGGCCACTCCAGGGAGAGGAGGGATCATGCGTCGGTCAGATCGTTCGCCCCAGCGTTCCGCGGGTCGGGCCGCGACCCGTTCGGTGGAGGGGGGCACGGCGGGCCACTCGGCCGGTCAGCTCGTGCGGGCCGTCAAAGCGGCGAAGAAGGCGAAGAAGGCCCGGTCGAAGGCTGTCGCGACGATCGAGATCCGCCCGGCAGGCACGGTGGTCAGCCGCCGCCCGATGAAGTCGAGGGTGGCCGTCAGGCACCTCCCCGAGCACCCCGTCCTTCCCCTCACCCCTCCCTCGTGGATGCTCGAGGAGTGCCACGTGGCTCCGGCGCGGGCGGGCGACCAGAGCGAGATCCTCCAGCTCCTCTCCGGACTGGCCACGGCCCCCACGAAGGCCGAGTTCCACGCGGCCGTGGACCATCCGGACCACGACGCCGCCAACCGTCTCGTCGCCAGGCTCGCCGGCCGGATCGTGGGCCACATCGAGGTGATGCCCAGGCGGGTGCTCGTCGACGGGTTGCCGATCTCGGCCGCTGCGATCGACCGTGTCGCCATCCTGCCGGAGTGCCGCGGGGCGGGACACGGCCAGCGGCTGGTGCAGTCGGCCGAGGAGCGGATGCGGCACATCGGCGCCTGGGTCGGGCTCTCGCGCACCCGCATCGCGCCGTCGTTCCAGGAGCTCGGCTGGGCGGTGCTCGGCCGCGACTGTGCGACTCCGGGACGGCCCACCGAGATTCTCGCGCGGCTGCTCGAAGGGCCGCAGCGCGTGGGCGAGCCGGTCACGATGCGCCAGTGGAGGCACGTCGAACTGCCAGCCATCCTGCGCATCTATCGGCAGAACGCCGCCCGCTTCGTCGGGCCGCTCGACAGGAACGAGACCTACTCGCGATGGCTCGTCAGCCGCGGCGCTTTCGACTCGATCATCGTCGCGCTCATGGGGCAGGATCGCTACGACCTTCACGAGACGACGGCGCGGATCGTGGGCTACGCGATCCAGTCGGGAAACCGGGTGCTCGAGATCATGGCTGACCCGGAGTTTCCGGGGGTCGATCGCGAGATCCTGGCCCGCGTCTGCGCCGAGGCGGTCGAGAACGATCGCCAGGAGATCATCTACGAGTCGAGCACGGCCGACCCGCTCCACGCCGCGGTCACCGGAGGCGAGGGGTCCGTGCAGGCGGGCGATCGCATGATCGTGGCGAAGTTGTTCCGTCCGCTGGAGACGCTCGAGGCTTTGGTGCCGGCGTTCGTGCGGCGGGTCACCGAGGCGGGCATCCGCGAGACCGTCGAATTGGGCCTGGAGTCTCCGGACTTCCGCGGCTCGATCATCGTCTCGGAGGCGAAGGGTGAGCCGAAGGCCACCGTGCAGGCGGGCCGCGTGGGCCGCAGCTACCTCCGGCTCGCCGCGGACGAACTGGCCCGGCTCGTGCTCGGACAGTGCGATCCGCAGGAGGCGGTGGCCGCGGGACGGATGGAGCCCTCGACGCAGGTCGCGGTCAAGCTCGCAGGCCAGCTCTTTCCGCGCACGCCGCTCTGGTGCCCCATGTGGGACGACCTGCCCGCCTAGGGCCCTGGTACGCGGGGAAGCGACGTGGGCCGTCCGCCGAATGCCGCCTGGACACGGTTGCTCGCGCTGTTCGCGGCGGCGGGAGCCGTCGGCTGGCTGTGCCTCGAGCGACGCGGAGTGACCGCCGTGCCCCGGGGTCCTGCTCCGCAGATCGCCGATCGAATCCGCGACCTCGAGCGCGACGCGGAGCGGACGGGCCGCGCGGCGTGGGGGCACTGGGGCGTCGTCCCGGACCGTTACGTCGAGTGGTCGAACCACTCGAACCGCCTCATCCCCGTCTACACGTTCGGTCTCGGGCTCGATGCGGTCGCAGGACCACGCAGCGCGTACCGCGACGCCCCCCGGATCGAGGCGCTCTACGGACGGATGCCCGAGGGCACGCTCAATCCCGACGCAGACTACTTCGACCAGACCGACGTCCATCGGCTACAGCTGGAGGCCGCCCGCGCAGGCAAGCGACGGATCATCCTCGTCGTCTTCGATGGACTCGACTGGACGACGACCCGAGCCGCCGCGATCGCGGCGACCGGCCGCGTGGCCTACGACTCGGGCCGCGGCACCGGCTTCTCCTTCCAGGACTACCGCGGTGTCGCGACCGATTTCGGCTTCTGCGTCACGAGTCCCGCCAACGACGGCACCACGTTCGACGTCGATGCGCAGGCCGTGAAGAACCCCGGGGGCAGGACCGGGGGTGGCTACGACGCCATGCTCGGCGGCGGCACGCCGTGGGCGACGCGGGTCGATCTCCGCTACCTCACCGGCCGCAGCCGCGAGCGGCCGCACGCCGTGACCGACTCGGCCGCGGCGGCGACGTCGCTGTGCACCGGAGGAAAGACCTACAACGACGCGATCAACGTCGACCCCACGGGGCGTCCGCTCGAGCCGATCGCCATGACCCTGCAGCGGGAAGGCTGGGCGGTGGGCGCGGTGTCGAGCGTGCCGGTGTCGCACGCCACGCCCGCGTGCGCCTACGCCACGAACGTCAGCCGCGACGACTACCAGGACATCGCCCGCGACCAGCTCGGCCTGCCTTCCGTGTCGCACCGCACCGCACCCCTCCCGGGTCTCGACGTGCTCGTGGGAGGCGGGTTCGGAGTGGACGTGCGCGACGACAAGGGCCAGGGGGGCAACTTCGAGCCCGGCAACAAGTACGTCGCGGAATCGACGCTGCGCGAAATCGACGTCGCCGCCGGCGGCCGCTATCGCCTCGCGCTCCGCACGCCTGGAACGAGCGGCCACGCGGTGCTCGCCGAGGCGGCGCGGGCATGCGCGGCAGATGGAAGGCGACTGTTCGGCTTCTTCGGGGCCAGCGAGGGACACCTGCCGTTCGCAACGGCCGACGGCCGCCACGACCCCGTCGTGGTGGAGCCGGAGGCGCGCGAGAAGCCCGAGGGACTGAAAAAGAAATACAGCACCCCGATCCGGTACACGCCTGCCGACATCGTCGAAAACCCCACGCTCGCCGAGATGGCGACCGCCGCCCTCGACGTCCTCGCGTCCCGCGGGCAGTTCTGGCTCATGGTGGAGGCGGGCGACGTCGACTGGGCGAGCCACGCCAACAACATCGACAACTGCATCGGCGCCGTGAAGAGCGGTGACGCGGCCGTGCGGGCGATCTTCTCCTGGATCGAAAGCCATGGCGGCTGGGACGACACCGCCGTGATCGTGACGAGCGACCACGGCCATCTCTTCGTGCTCACCGAACCGGCCGCCCTCACGGGCCGCTGACCGCCGCAGCCTCGCGCTCCGCGAGGTGCTTCACATGGCCGAGCACCCGGCGGTGGATGGCGTGGATCGAGCCGTGCGCCCACATCGTCCAATACGCCTCGGGGTGCATGTCGAAGGCATACCAGGTGCGGCCCTCGAGCCGCGTCCCGCCGCCGGGCAGCCGCACCAGCCGGAACTCACCGCGGCGGCTCTGGAGCGACTGGCTGCGGAGATGCGGAGGATGGACGTGCCGCCACGGGGAAAGTTCGGTCATCGGGTCGGGCTGGCTCGCGACGTCGAATGCGAGCCGCCGCGGCTCCTCCCAGGCGGTGATCGGCTCCACGAAGTCGCCCGTGGTGAACTCGCAGTGCCGCACCGCTCCCACGCCCTGCCCCTCGATCCGGGCCCGGAGCGGGCAGGCGATGCCGCAGCGGAAGAACCACTCGGTGGGCTCGGGCAGATCGGGAAACGAGACGACGTGCCGCCACACCGTCTCGGGTGGAGCGTCGATCTCGACGATCGTGAGCACCGAGCGTTCCCGGGGTGAACTCACCAGCGATTCGGCGCCGGCGAGGAGCGGCAGGGCGAGCACCACGGGCACCAGCTGGGTGAGACCGGCCGTGGTCGCCTCCGCGATCCACTTGCCGAGCAGAGCGCCGGCGATCGCGGTCGGCATCACGATCGGGGCCGCCATCGCCAGGCAGATGAGCCCCTCGAATGCGAAGGAGAGGAGCACGCCACCGGCCGCCAGCATCACCAGCGCCCCCAGTCCGGCGGTGGCGCCGGTGGAGTGGTGCATGGGTCGGTTGTAGATGAATCCAGCCGCCATCCCCATGATCAGCGGCGTGCCAAAAAACAGGATCGCCCCGTACGAACTGAAGAGATACACCCCCGCGAAGAACGTCGCGAAGCCGATGGCCACCGCGGCGAGCACGGCCTTGATCACGGCCGGGTCGCCGATCGACCCGGGCCGGGCCGGCCGGACCGCCGGCACGACTGCGGTCGGCCGGTCGGGGAGGCCCGCGAGCAACGCCATGACACCGAGGTTCACCAGCGGCACGAGCACCGCGGCGCCCAGCCACGGCGACCGCCCCGCGGCCGCCGCGCGCCGGACGCTCATCGACAGGGCGATCCAGACGAACGGCACGCTCCACGCGAACAGCGTCCAGCCCAGCCACTCCGGCGCTCCCTCGAGCAGCCTTGCACGGGCGGCGAACGACGGGCTGATGAACTCCTGCGGCCCGAGCCAGCGGCCCGTCACGGCCCCGACGACGCCGGTCTCGACGGCATACTTGAAGAGGGCCAACCCGATGCCGCTTCGCAGGTAGGTGCGGCGATCGACCGGCCCGCCGAGCCCGAACCAGATTCGCAGGCAGGCGAGCGGATTCATCGTCCCACCCTCTTCCCGGCCGCGCGTCCGGCCCGATTCACCCGTGGCCGCGAGCGCCGGCGAGCCACTGGTCAGCCCACGTCCGCACGCCCGCGACGCCCTTGCGGTGGCAGAAGTCACCGAGCGTCTCGCCCCCCTTCCGCTCCGCCTTGTAGCAGGCGAGCACCGCCATGATTTCCTTGGAGAGCTCCTCGAACGGCACCACGTCCTTGTAGTGCTCGTTGAGCCGGTCGCCGAGGAGCCGGCCGCCGAGGAAGATCGTGTACTTGCCGAGCGTGCGGCCCACGATCCCGATGTCGGAGTTGTAGGGACGGGCACAGGCGTTGGGGCAGCCGGTCATGCGGAGCGTGAAGGCGTCGTGCGCGAGGCCGAGCTTCGCCACCTCCGGCTCGAGGGAATCGATGAGCCCCGGCAGCACACGCTCGCTCTCGGCGACGGCGAGGCTGCAGGTCGGCAGCGCCACGCAGGCCATGCTCCAGCGGCGCAGGGTCGAGATTTCCTCGGAGGTCTTCACGCCGTGGTCATGGAGAATCTTCGCGATCCGCTCGCGATCCGTCACGGTGAGGTCGGTGAAGAGCAGGCTCTGATGCGCCGTGATCCGCACGCCGGGCTTGATCTCCCGCAGGATCTTCCGCAACGCCGTCTTGAGCCGGAAGTCACCCGTGTCGTGGATGCGGCCGTTCTCCACGTTGAACCCGTAGAAGAACTTCCCGTCGCCCTGCTCGTGCCAGCCGATGTGGTCGTCGAAGCCATGGACGTCGGTCGGGTGGCAGGGGGCGAGCGGCTTGCCGAAGTATTCCTCCACCTTCGCCCGGAAGTTTTCCAGCCCCATCGTGTGGATCGTGTACTTGAGCCGCGCGACCTTGCGGTCAGAGCGGTTGCCGAAGTCGCGCTGCACCTTCACGATCGCCTCGGCGATCGCGAGCACGTCCTCCGGGGGCACGAAGCCGAGCCGCTTGGCCAGCGCCGGAAACGTCTTGGCGGCGCTCGGCGTCACGCCCATGCCACCGCCTGCGAGCACGTTGTAGCCGAGGATCTTGCCGCGCTCGTGGACCACGATGAACCCGAGGTCGTTGGCGTAGACGTCGGTGCAGTTGTCCTCCGGCAGCGCGAAGGCCGTCTTGAACTTCCGCGGCAGGTAGGTCGGCCCGTAAATCGGCTCGATCACCTCGGGGCCGCCGGCCACCTTCTCCTGCTCGCCGGTGTCGGGGTTCGTGAGCCAGATTTCGTAGTAGGCCCGCGTCCGCGGGGCCAGGTGCCTGGCCAACTCGTCGAGCTTGGCCTGCATCGCCTCGCGGACGGGATTCGCGTGGAGTGGGGCCGGGCAGCACATGATGTTCCGCTCGACGTCGCCGCAGGCGGCGAGCGTCGTCAGGTGGTTCGCATGCACCCGCTGCATGAAGTCCTTGAGCTCTCCCTTCACGACGCCATGGTGCTGGATCGACTGCCGGGTCGTGAGCCGGATCGTGCCGTTGCCGAGTTCGTCGCCCATGTCGATGGCGGCGAGGAGCTGCTCGGCGGAGAGCTTTCCGCCGGGCACGCAGGTGCGGATCATGAACGAAATCTGCCGCTCGCTCTTCTTGCCGTCGACGGACTTGCGCGTTTCGCGGTCGTCCTGCTGGTAGGTGCCGTGGTTCTTGAGCAGGTGGATCGACGGCTTGCCGAATCCGGGGGCCCCGTCGGCGAGTTCCCTCGCGATGTCGCCACGGAGATAATCGCTCGCGGTCTTCGCGACCTCGACGGCGCTGGGCTTGGAGGCGGGGGTGGGTTCGTCGGCCATGGGTTCCTCTTTCCTGCGGCAATTCCGGTCTGTTTTAGGATAGGCGATTGGCCCCCCGAGGGCGACACGACCCCCCGCGGATTCTGGCCAGACAAAAACCGGAGCCTCGCGGCCCCTTGCAGTGGAACATCGCTGGAGTCGAGTGGTGGGCACGTCGCTTTCGGATTCGCTCGCGTCTGGCGACCGGGAGGCTTTCGCCGCCCTCTACGACCGGCTCGGCACCAGGCTCTTCAACGCCGCCCGCATGATGCTGTCGTCCACCTCCGAGGCCGAAGACGTCGTTCACGACCTGTTCGTGGAACTCGCCCGGATGCGCCACCGCCTCGCGACGGTCGCCGATCTCGACGGCTACCTGTTCACGATGCTTCGCCACGCGGTGAGCCGACGGCTGCGGCGGCGCTCGCTCGCGCGGCGTTCCCTCGACCGGCTCTGCCGCGACCGGCTCGATGCCGACGGTTTCGCGACGGCGTCTCCGTACCTGCCCGACGAGGGTCTCTCCCGGGCCGTCGCCGCCCTCCCGGCGGCGCAGCGGGAGGTGCTCGCGCTCAAGATCGACGGCGGTCTCACGTTCGCGGAGATCGCGGCAGTGATCGGCACGTCGCCCAACACGGCCGCGAGCCGCTATCGCTACGCCCTGGAAAAACTCCGCATTGCTCTCGAGCC
The DNA here is from genome assembly GCA_009926295.1 of Planctomycetia bacterium. Classification (GTDB taxonomy): domain Bacteria; phylum Planctomycetota; class Planctomycetia; order Pirellulales; family UBA1268; genus RGVT01. The sequence goes on along the minus strand of RFPF01000010.1, from coordinate 7,630 downwards.
CCACGAGGCGCCTCGATGACCGAACGACCCGATCACCAACTCGCCGCGCTCGAGCGGCGCCTGGAACAGGCGTCGCTCCCGAAGGCATCCCCTTCCCTTCGACGCCGCGTGGTCTCAGCCATCGACGACGTGCTCCGCGAGGACGTGCCGGCCGCTCGCCCCAGGTTGCCTCGACACCCGGGGCTCCCGGTATCTCCGGATGCGTTGGCCGGCACCGCATTGGCGTCGGTGCTCGCCACGATCGTCGCAGCCGTGGCACTGTCGATCGCTGCGGTGGCCGAGCCGGCCGCGCCCCTCACGCTCGATGCACGTGCCCGGATCGCGGGCGTGGGCGACGCCGCGCTCGGGCCACTCGTGGCCGAGCGCCACCGCGCCAGTCCCGCCGTGCGATCGTCACGGCCGCACGAGGCCCCCACATGCCCCGACACGCTGCGAGTGCTGGACGGACGCCATCTTCTTCAGGAGACGTTCTGATGGGACACCTCATGTTTTTCCTGGCTGCGATCGCGGCCTGCCTGCTCTGGTCGGCCGCGTTCATCGCTGCGGCCGCCCGCACCGAGCGGGCCTGGCTGCGCCGGCTCCTCGCGGCCGTGGCCGTCGTCGTACCACCGCTCGCCCTCGCGCCGTGGGTGGGACTCACGGGCATGCTCGCCTTCAACATGAAACTGGCTGTCAACTGGTTCGCGGCCACGCTGTTCACGTTCCTCTCCGCCGTCATCGGCGGAGCGTGGATTCGGAGGGCCGGAATGACGCGGAGCGGCGCAGGTGGATTCATCGCCGCGGCCTGGCCGGTCGTGGGCCTCGCGGCGATGTTCGTGATGGCGAAGGCGGTGGCGTTCGGCACGCTGCTGTTCATCGACAACGCCGTCGCAGCCGAGGGGCGGGCGATGCGGGTCGAGGCGGGGCAGCTCATGCAGGCGAACCTGCCGCCGGTGCCCGCCCCCGACGACGATGCGGCGCCGCTTTACCTTCGGGCATTCGCCGCGATCGAGTCCGACGAGGAGTTCCCGGCCGCCGGCTCACCGCTGGAAAAGCCCGTCACGGCCGAGATCGGTGCGCCCGCGGTCGCGGAGATCCTCTCCCGCCACGCCGCCACGCTCGATCTCGTGCGCCGCGCGGCCGACAGGACCGGCTGCCGGTTCGTGCGCGACTGGACTCGGCCTTCGATATCGACGCTCCTGCCCGAGATTCAGCCGTTGCGACAGGCGAGCCGGCTGCTCGCACTCGCCGCGCGCCGCGAGGCGGCGGATGGCGACGCAGCCGCGGCCCTGCGCGACATCGTGCGGATTCACCACATCGGTGTTCACGCCGCCGGGGAGCCGATTCTCATCTGCGGCCTCGTGGGGCAGGCAATCGACGCCGTCGCCATCGAGACGCTCGCCGCGGTGCTGCCAACCCTGCAGAAACAGAACCTGCCGCTGCTCGACGAACCGGCCTTCCGCGACATGCTCGACACGGCGCACTCATACCGAAGGCATTTTCTCGGCGAGGAGGCGTTCGGACTGGCCACGGCGGCCGATCTCTCCGACAGCGCGGCAGGAATGTCACCGCTGAGCGTGCTGCGATCGCTCGAGGGACAGCCGTCGCAGGGCTGGGCCTTCGACGTGCCGATCTCCCTCCTCTACCGCTGCTTTTTGCTGCCCGCTGACATCGTCGGCTACCGGGAGATCATGGGCCGCTACCAGCAGATCGAGGCGGGCAACGTTCCGCCCAAGCCGTTCACCGACGTGGCCAAACAGGTCGCCGAAATCGACGAGGACCTTCAGCAACGCCGGAAGGGCCTGTTCGCCTCGATGCTCGCACCCGCCCTGTCGAGCGTCCTGAAAAGCGAGTCACGTGGGCGGGCGCTGCACGGCGCCGCCGAGGTGCTCGTCGCCGCGACCCGAGCACGGCTCACGGGCGGGGCGATCCCGGGTTCGATCGAGGCTCTCGTGCCGAAGAGCCTCGCAGCCCTGCCCCGGGATCCATTCATCGACGGCAGCCCGCTCCTGGCGAAGCGCACCGACGGCGCGCTGGTCGTCTGGTCCGTCGGACCCGACGGCGAGGACGACGGCGGCCCGCCGGCCCCGGACGCCGAGCGGCAGCCGGACAACGACGACATCGGCCTACGGCTCGCGCTCTGACACGGGCGGCAGGTCGAAGTCGCCGGTCATGTCGCGCCACACGCAGTGCACATGGTTGGCGGGATTCCCCTCGGCATCGGGCTGGTTGTTGACGAACTCGACGACGAACGTCGGGCCCGCGATCCGGTAGGCGTGGCCGATGCCCGGCTCGAGCGGGCCGAGCCAGGCGAAGCGGATGGCATCCCAGCCACCATCTGCCGCCTCGATCGCCGCGAGCCGTGCTGCAGCGACGTCGGCCCGCATGACCGCGCAGTAGGTTTCCACGAGTTCGCGAAGCGTCTTCTGTTGGTCGGACGCGAGATCCTGCCACGCGATCCCTTCGGCAGGCTCATGCGGCGGCTGCGGCTTGCCCGCCGCGCGGATCTCGCGCGGCGCCTCCGCTGCGATCACGGCCTTCGCGCGCTGCCCGTCGTCGAGCGACCTCACGAGGTCGAACGCGACCGTCTCCTCCGCCCCGAGCACCCGTTCCCCGCCCTCCGCCAGCCCGGGAAAAGATGTCCTCACCTCGGCCGGGTTTGCCCCCATGAACTGAGGCGTCGAATCGACGACGACACCGTCGCGCACCGTGACGTTGAACGACAGGTGATGCCCCTCGACCGACAGGCCCCAGGTGCCGGACTCGGCCGGCATGCCGAAGATGGTGAAGAAATACCGCTTTGGATCGCGGATGTTCTTCGCCCGGCTCCCCTCGAGCCGCTTGATGATCTCATCGAGGCTCATGATCGTGCGGGCCTTGCCGTAGCCCGCTTCGGAGAGCACGACCTGCAGGAGATCGAGGGCTGCCCGTTCCTGCACGGGCGTCATGTCGCGGAGCTGCACGCCCTTGCGCTCGGGCTTCGGCACGAAGTGCCAATCGGTCCGCGAGGCGTCGGCGAAGGGCCGTACGCCTCGGGCTTTTCGTGCCGGGTCGAGCGTGGCGATCCACCGCTCCGCCGCCTCGGCGACCGGCACGACCATGATGGCCTCGATCGCCGCGCGGGCGGCGAGCCCCACGATCACGCCAAGGGTTCCCACGAGGCCCGCAAGGATCCGGCGGGTGCCACGGTGATCGGGCCTCATGACATCCTTCCTGGTCAGTCGTGGCCGCGGGCCGGGTCGCGGTCGTGGTGGGCCTGATCGACATGCACGTGCACGTGCGGACGGGCTCCAAAATACTCCGTCCAGGCGCCGTCCGACACCCCGGCCCCGTCGAGATACAACGTCCAGAGCCCCGCGCACGATATGAGAGCCCGCAGCCCCTCGTCGCCGATCGGCACGTCGACGAGGTGCAGGGTCCTCAGGTGCGGCAGTGCGGCCACGGCCGCGCAGGCCTCCGCTCCCGCGAGCCGGTCGCTTCCGATGCGCAGACTCCGCAGATGCTCGAGGCCCGCGAGGGCACGAATGCCGGCCGCCGTGCACGCCGCACGGGGCACGTTGAGATCCCGAAGTTTCACGCAGGCAGCGAGCCGCCCGAATCCCACATCGCCGAGCGGCGACTCACGGAGCACGAGCCGCTCGAGATCGGGAAGCGTGGCGAGAATATCCGCCCGGCTGTCGGTGGCGACACCCCGTTCGACCACGAGCTCGCGCAGGCCACCGAGCCCCCGCAGCGACTCCCACTCGCCATCCGTGAGCGGCTGCTGCGCGACGATTCGGAAGGATGTCCCTTCGCATATGGCGGCGATCTGTTGGCCGATATCGGGAACGCCGCCGAGCCCCCTGGGCTCACGATGCCCGGCTGAGGGCCGACCGCAGCCGACCACGCCATGGCAGCCGACGCCGAACAGGACGCATCCTAAGACAGTCGCCGTGGATGCACGGCTGGAATCACGTCCCACCTGACGTCATCTTTTCGCGCGAGTACTGTATGCCTTGAAACCTGGACCATCGTACCGAACGCACTCCTCCGATGGATCGTCTGCCCGACCCGTTTCGCGATGCCCGCCGCGCCCGCGGCGTGCTCGGCCTGCCGACCGACCGGGAGACGATCCCGATGATCCTCCGCCACGAGGACGTGCGGAAGGCGGCCAAGGACTGGCGCACGTTCAGTTCCGACGCGCCGTACCGCGTGCCGATCCCCTCCGAGGAGCATCTGCGGAGCGTGCGGCAGCTGCCGATCGAGACCGATCCGCCCCTCCACACCGACTATCGCGACCTCGTCGAGCCATTCTTTCTGCGGGCCAGGCAGCCGGCCTTCGTCGGCCGCGTCGAGGCGATCGTCGATCGCCTGCTCGACGACGCGCTCGGACGCGATGCGATCGAGGCCGTCGGCGAATTCGCGCTTCCGCTCCAATCGCGAGCGCTCACGGTGCTGCTCGGTGTCGACGAGGCGGAGGCCGAGCGATTCATCGGCTGGGGTGTCCACGTGTTCCATCACGGGGAGAACGGCGCGGAAAAAGGCCAGGATCTCGAACACTATCTCAACGAACAGTTCGACAAAGCATCCGTGACTCCTGGCGACGACTTTTATTCCGTCCTCGCGCGGGCGACGTTCCGCGGCAGGCCGCTCACCCGGGCCGAGCAGCTCGGCTTCGCGAACCTGATGTTCGCCGGCGGCCGCGACACGATGATCTACAGCGTGGCGTGTGCGATCGGCTACTTCGCCGAGCATTCCGAGGCGTTCGACTTCCTCCGGGCCGACCCCGACCGGATCGTGCTCGCGAGCGAGGAGTTCTTCCGTGTCTACATGCCGCTCACGCACATCGGCCGCGTCTGCCCGGTGGACACCGACGTGCACGGACTGTCCGTGAAAGCGGGCGATCGCGCGAGCCTCTGCTGGGCGTCGGCGAACCTCGACGAGACGGTCTTTCCGGCTGCCGACGAGGTGCATCTCGATCGCCGGCCGAATCCGCATGTCGCCTTCGGCTTCGGCGCCCACCTCTGCCTCGGCGCCGCCCACGCCCGCACCGTGATGCGGACGCTGCTCGCCCGCCTCTGCGCCCGCGTTGCGAGGATCGACCTCGTCTCGAAGGTCGAACGCGTCGAGCACACGACGGCCTACGACCGGCCCCTCGGCTACGAATCCCTCGTCGTGCGCCTGCAGCAGGCTTGACGCTCCGCCATCAACTCAGCCATGCCGGCTCGGAGCCGGCCACGCCCTCTCACTTGACGTTCGCCTCGGCCCTCCCGGCCTCGGCTCTCTGCGTGTCCGCTTCGCTTACGCCATCCATGGCTTCGCTCGCTCCCACAGCCCGCTCGAGGGGATGGCCAGCCCCGATCCTCCTCAACTGGAAAAACGGGAGGCTTCGGGCTCGCCGTGTCCCGCTCGCCGGCGTATTTGACCAGCGAAGCCATGGATGGCGCAGCGCAGGCAAATCCGAGTGAGCCGTAGCCTGGAGGGCGAAGGCGAACGTCCGGCGACGGGATATGGGGAGCCCGAAGCCGGCTTGGGCGAGTGCGCGCGGCGATCCGCTACCGCACCACCGCGACCGGCAGCGAGTTGCCGAAGGTCGTGAAGTCCTTGAACGTCCACACGACCTGCTTCTCCGGCGTGACCTCGACGATCTGCGGGTTGTCGGGGCCGGCGTGGCAGTTCACGAATCGCGTATTGCCGTTGGCCAGTCGCTCCACCTGCGTCACCCAGGCGAGCGTGATGCCCGGGAGATCGTGCTGCTCGAGCTTCCAGACGATCTCCTTGGCGGGCGTCACTTCGAGCACGGAATGGCCGTTGCCCGTGCCGATGAGTGTGTTGCCGTCGGGGAGCCGAATGGCCGAATAGACCTGGTCGCCGAACGCCTCCGGGCCATGGCCGCCCTTCGGCGGCTTGCCGAAGAGCGGCACGTCGAACTCCCAGACAACCTTGCCCGTGGTGTCATACTCCCTGACGACGCCGTCCTTCTCGTGGGCGACGAGGTAGGTGCCGGCGACGGTCTTGTGGGCGTTGCGGGTGTCGGAGTGGGCCGACCGAGTCGTCACGGTGAGCGGCACCTCGCGCACCACACTGCCCTCGCGATCAATCTCGATGATCCGGGCCGGACCCGATTCGACGATCATCGTCGTCCCGTCTGGCAGCCGCTCGAAGGCGTGCACCTCGACGGTGCGGCCGGCGTTGCCGTTGCGTTTCGCGTTGTAGTCCCAGACCGGCCTGCGGAGCTCATCCAGTTCCACGATCCGTGTCCAGCCATCCTGGTAGAGGATGTGGCCGTCGGGCAGGAGGTGGAGGTCGTGGATCGCCCCCACCGGAAGCCGCCATTCCACCTTGCCATCCGGTGCGATCGACGCGAGCGTCTTCGTCGACGAGTCGGCGGCGATCACGCGGTGCGGCGGGCCCGTCTGCGTGGACGTCGGTGGTGCCTCGGCTCCCACGACCAGCAGCATGAACGCGATCGTGCACGGCCTCATGCGAGGATTTCCATGATCGGGCTGACGTGCTCGACGCCCACGAGCTTCTGGTCGAGGCCGCCGAAGAAATAGGAGAGCCTGTTCGGATCCAGTCCGAGGCAGTGCAGGACCGTGGCGTGCAGGCTCTTCACGTGGAATCCGGTGCGACCGTCGTGCTCCGGCGTAATCGCGGCCGCACCGAGCTCATCGGTCTCCCCCACGCTCACGCCCCCCCTGATGCCGCCGCCGGCCATCCACATCGTGAACCCGAACGAATTGTGGTCGCGGCCCGTGCCCTCGGCGTACTCGGCCGTCGGCTGCCGGCCGAATTCGCCCCCCCAGATCACGAGCGTGCTGTCGAGGAGCCCCGACCGCTTCAGGTCGGTGAGCAGGGCCGCGATCGGCCGGTCGGTGTTGCCCGCGTGGAACTCGTGGTTCTTCACGAGGTCGCCATGGGCGTCCCAGTTGTCGTCGTTGTGGGCGCCGCCGGAGTAGAGCTGGATGAACCGCACGCCTCGCTCGACGAGCCGGCGGGCGAGCAGGCAGCGGCGGCCGAAGTCCGCCGTGCGGGGATTGTCGAGGCCGTACAGTTTTTGCGTGGCCTCGGTTTCACTGGCGATGTCCACCGCCTCGGGGGCGTGCTCCTGCATCTTCCACGCCAGCTCGTACGCGGCGATCCGGGCGGCGAGTTCCGTGTTGTCGCCGCGCGAGAGGAGGTGCGCCGAGTTCGCCTCGCGGAGGGCGTCGAGCATCGCCCGCTGGGCCTCCAGCGGCATGTCGTCTGGCGGGGCGAGATCGAGGATCGGGGCGCCCTTGGAACGCAGCAGCGTGCCCTGGTAGGTCGCCGGCATGTAGCCACTCGACCAGTTCTTCGCGCCGGAGATCGGCCCGCCGGTCGGGTCGAGCATCACGACGAACCCCGGGAGGTTCTCATTCTCGCTGCCGAGGCCGTAGTTGACCCACGACCCCAGGCAGGGGGCGCCCGACTGGATCTTACCGGAGTTCATCTGCAGCATCGCCGAACCGTGGATCGGCGAGTCGGCCGTCATCGAGTGCAGGAAGGCGATGTCGTCCACGTGTCCGGCGATGTGTGGAAACAGGTCGCTCACCCACTTGCCGCACTGGCCGTACTGCTTGAACTTCCACTTCGGTCCCACGGCCCGGCTCTCGCTCCGCTCGCCGCCGCGGCCCTTGGTCTTCACCTTGAT
>RFPF01000090.1 GCA_009926295.1 Planctomycetia bacterium | reverse complement strand
TGCCCTCGAGCGGGCTATGGGAGCGAGCGAAGCCATGGATGGCGAAGCGAAGCGGACATGCAGAGAGCCGAAGCCTGGAGGGCTGAGGCGAACGTCCGGCGAGAGGGTCTGGGCAGTCACGAGCCGGCGCGCGCGTACTTCTCAGCCATTGCGGAGAGCGTGATGCACTTCACCTTGCCGGCGTTGCCGGCCTGGCCGAATTGCACCATGCGTTCGCCGCACACCTTCTTCATCGCCTCCCGCGACGGCTTGAGATAGTCACGCGGATCGAACTTTTCGGGCGTCTCGAAGAGCACCTTGCGGATCGCACCGGTGATCGCCATGCGACAGTCGGTGTCGACGTTGATCTTGCGCACGCCGTGCTTGATGCCCCGCTGGATCTCCTCGACGGGCACGCCCCACGTCTGCGGCATCCTGCCGCCGAACTTGTTGATCACGTCCTGCAGTTCCTGGGGCACGCTCGAGGAGCCGTGCATGACGAGATGGCAGTTCGGGAGCTTCCGGTGAATCTCCTCGATCCGCTTCATGGCGAGCACCTCCCCGTCGGGCTTGCGGGTGAACTTGTAGGCCCCGTGGCTCGTGCCGATGGCCACGGCGAGCGCGTCGACGCCCGTGGCCGCCACGAAGCGGGCCGCCTCGTCGGGATCCGTGAGGAGCTGGTCGTGCGAGAGCTTGCCGCTCGCGCCGTGGCCGTCCTCGGCCTCCCCCTCGCCGCTCTCGAGAGACCCCAGGCAGCCGAGCTCACCCTCCACCGACACGCCCTGCCGGTGGGCCGACTGCACGACCTCCTTCGTGACCCTCACGTTGTAGTCGAAATCGGCGGGTGTCTTGCCGTCGTCCTTGAGCGAGCCGTCCATCATCACGCTGGTGAACCCGTGGTCGATCGCGCTCTGGCACGTGGCAGGCGAGTTGCCATGGTCCTGGTGCATCGCGATCGGGATCTTCGGATAGAGCTCGGAGGCGGCGAGCATGAGGTGGCGGAGGTAGTTGTCCTGCGAGTAGCTCCGCGCGCCGCGCGACGCCTGGATGATGACGGGCGAGTCGGTCTCCTTGGCCGCCTCCATGATCGCCTGGATCTGCTCCATGTTGTTGACGTTGAAGGCGGCCAGGCCGTAGCCGTCGGCGGCGTGGTCGAGCAGGATCCGCATGGGGACGAGCGGCATGGCAGAAACTCCTCAGCTGATGGGGAGGAAACGAGCAGGGTGGGACTCGAGCCGGGGCCAAGAGCATAGGAACTCGCGGTTTTTCGCACAAACGGCCCGCTACAGGACCGCGTGATACGATGCTCCCGGATTCGCCGTCCCGGTTCGGACGCCCATGGATTTCAAGCCCACCACCGACCCGCTCAAGAGTTTCCTGTTCGTCGCCGGCGGCTGGACGTGCGTGGCTCTGGCAGTGCTGGGGTCGATCCTGCCGCTCCTTCCGACCACGCCGTTTTTGCTGCTGGCGAGCTGGTGCTTCTACCGCGGCTCGCCCAGGATCCACGCATGGCTGCACCGTTCGAGGTGGTTCGGACCCACGCTCGACGACTGGCAGCACTACCGCGGCATCCGCAAGAGCATGAAATACCGCACGGTTCTGCTGGTGGCCGCCGTCGTGGCCACCAGCCTCGTGCTCAACAGCCTGCCATCGTGGCTCAAGTACGTCGCACTCGGCCTCGTGGCCTGCGGGCTGTACGTCATCTGGACCGTACCCACCCTGCCCGACGACACCCCCCGCGCCCCGCGGACGCTCGTGCAATGAATCCTCGTCTGGCCCCTCCAGCGGTCACGAGGCATCGTCGCGCGTGGGTCGGGGTTGCCCATGCCCTCTCGCCGGACGTTCGCCTCGGCCCTCCAGGCCTCGGCTCTCTGCATGTCCGCTTCGCTTCGCCATCCATGGCTTCGCTCGCTCCCATAGCCCGCTCGAGGGCACGGGCAACCCCTCCCGGACGTTGCGCGAGGCATGTTTCCAAGATCGTGAGTCTGCTTGTTCTCGTCTCCCTGTGCGTCGCGCCCGCTCTCGCCGGCGACTGGCCGCAGATCCTCGGGCCCGATCGCAACGGCAGCGCCGCGGCCGACGAGTCGCTCGCCGACGCCTGGCCCGCGCCTGGCCCGCCGGTCGTGTGGCGGCGCGAGGTGGGCGCGGGCTACGCAGGCGTCGCGGTGGCTGCGGGCCGGGCGATCCTGTTTCACAGGGTCGGAGGTGAGGAGGTGGTGGAATCGCTCGACGCCACCACCGGGCAGACGGTCTGGCGGGCCGGGCATCCGACCACGTTCGCGCCGCAGGTTGGCGGCGGCGACGGTCCGCTGTGCGTGCCGCTCGTCCACGACGGCCGCGTGATCGTGTTCGGCGCCCAGGGCGTGCTCCGCTGCCTCGACGCCGCGACCGGCGCCGAGCGCTGGCGGCACGACACGCATCGTGAGTTCGGCGCTCCCGAGGGTTACTTCGGCGCAGGCTCGACACCGGTCGTCGCGGCCGGGCACGTGATCGTGAATGTCGGTGGCTCCCGGAAGGAGGCGGGGGTTGTGGCGTTCACGCTCGACACGGGAGCGGTCGCGTGGACGGCGACGGCCGAGCCGGCCAGTTATTCGGCCCCGATCGTGACGACGGTCGCCGGCGCGCCGCACGTGCTGATGGTCACCCGCTACGCCTGCCTGCTCCTCGATCCGAAGTCAGGCGCAATCCGCTGGCAGTTTCCGTTCGGCCAGCGCGGGCCGACCGTGAACGCCGCCTCACCGGTCATCTGGCCCGACGGTCGGCTCCTCGTCACCGCCGCCTACGGAATCGGCTCGGTGTGTGGTTCGTTCGACGCCGCTGGATTCACGAAGCTCTGGGAGGGCGCCGAATCGCTCGCGACGCAGTACTGCACGCCGATCGTCATCGACGACCGCGTCTACTGCATCAACGGACGGGACGACGTGCCCCCTGCCGCGCTCGTGTGCCTCGATCCGCGGACCGGACGCGCCCTCTGGTCCGACGCGAGCGTGGGCTACGGCACGCTGCTCGCGGCCGACGGCAAACTCCTGGCACTCCAGACCGACGGCACGCTCCTGCTCACCCGCCCGAGCCTCGAGCGGTGCGAGATCCTGGCCCGCGCCCGCCCACTGCAGGGCACCACGCGGGCGCTCCCGGCCCTCGCCTCCGGCCGCCTCTATCTTCGCGACGACTCGACGCTCGTGTGCCTCCACGTTGGCCGATGAATCAGCCGTCGAGATGCCGCTCGGGCTCGGGGAGCCACTGCGTGAGGATCGCACCGACGAGGGCGTAGAGACCGGCCACCACGGCACCCACGACGGCGATGCGCACCGGATCGGGCGGTGTCGCGGCGGAAAACGTGAGCGTGAGCCAGGCGGCTGCGGTCCCGAGCACGCGACCACCTATGTTCGCCGCGAAACTCTCACCGGTGCCGCGCAGGTGCGTCGGGAACACGAGCGGGATGTAGTTGCCCCAGAAGCTGAACTGCGCCACCGTGAGCAGGCCGGCCAGGAAGATGCCCGCCTTGATCCACGGCAGCGAGTCGGCGTTGTGCAGCTGCGTCGAAATCCACCAGAAGAGCGCCGGCACGACGAGGAGCGCGGGCCACTGGAAGAGCCGCAGCAGCCACCGGCGGCTGGCGATCCGCAGCGCCGCGAACGCGAGGAGCACGCGGCCCACGAGGCCTCCGATCTCCTGAAAGATGGTGACTGTGGCGACGGCCTCGTCGGTCGCGTTGCCGGAGATCGCCTTGAGCTTCCCCGGCGGCGGCGCCGGCCTGCCCGCCTCCTTGGCCGCGGCCATGGCCTCCTCCTCGGCCGCCTTGGCCGTCGCGAGCACCGCCGCATGCCCCTTCGGGCCGCCGAGGATCTGCGGCAGTTGCTGGATCGCGCCGAAGGCCAGCCCATAGCTCGCGGCAAACACGAGCGTGGTGAGCACCGTCGTGCGGACCAGCCCGGGGCCGAAGAGTTCCCGGAGGCTCGGCCGCTTGAGCGTGCCGGCGGCCTTCTTCTCGGCCCATACCGGGCTCTCCGGCAGGAATGGCCGGATGACGATCAGCGGCAGGGCGGGGATGACGCCGGAGATGAGCGTGTAACGCCAGGCTTCGTGCCCGCCCTGGATCGCCGGCAGATCGGCGGCGAACCGCGCGGCGAGCACGTTGGCCGACCCCACGAGCAGGCCGCCGAGCGACGAGAAGGCCTGCGTCCAGCCCAGCGCGCGCTCGCGTTGCTCCCGATCAGGAAACAGTTCGGCGAGCCAGGCCACCGCCGCCACGAATTCCACGCATACGCCGATGAACACCAGGCAGCGGAAGAAGAGCAGTTGCGGCAGTGACGTCGCGAATCCAGCCGCGAGGGCGGAGAACGCGTAGAGGAGGATGCTGAACGTGAGCACTCGACGCCGGCCGAGGAGGTCGGTGAGGTATCCGCCAAGGAGGCCGAAGACGCCGCCGGCGAGCGCCGGCACGAAGAACAGCGCCCGCGCCCACTGCGTGTAGGCCGGTGAGCCGGGCACCAGGAGGGGTGCGCCGTCGGCCGTCACGCCGCCGAGGGCCGCCAGCGCCGGCTTGATGATGAGCGGCAGCATCAAAAGCTCGTAGATGTCGAACGCGAAGCCGATCGCCGCGATCGCGCACACGAGCCACCCGGTCGGCGAAAGCCGACCATCCGCCGCCACCCCACCGCCCCGTCCTGCCTGCATGACCACGACCTCCGCGTCTGAAAACGTCACCGCCGACAGGCGGCAAGCCTATCGGCGGCGGACCATCACGGCAAAGGAGTCTCGACCGACGCCGCCCGCATCAGGGGCCGATCGACGGCGGGTTCTTCGCGAGGAAGTCGCGGGGACCGCGGGTGGTGTAGTAGGGATAGGCGACCGCGCCCGTCGGCGGTCCGGCCGGCTCGGTAGCGCCGTAGTCGCTCGCCGCGAGCGCCGCCCTTTCGGCAGGAGACAGGTGATGCTTGGCGAGACCGCCGTAGCGGCCGACGTGCGTTTTGCAACGGCCGGCGGCACAGTCGCGGCAGCCGGGCTGGCAGCCCCCCGGGCCGCACGATTCGCACGGCGCCCCGACCGAGCACTGGCCGTTGCCGCAGGCACCGTCCTGGCAGGGACCGACGCCGTGACGGGCGTGATGGCCATGGGGGCCGTCGGTGTTCAGGAGAAACAGCCGGTCGATGATCGAGCAGCCGCTCGACATTCCGATCACGGCGACGGCCAAGACGAGCCCGAAAGAGCGTTTCATGGGTCTTCCTTCCCTAAGAGTTCACAGGTTGTATCGGCCGCACCGGTCGCACCGGTTGAGAAAACCCTGCGGGCGCGAAGCTGGGCAAGCTGAACTGGAGTTGAGCAGCGTGGTTTTACTCAACTCAGCCGCGCCGGCTCGGGATTGCCCCTCGCCTCCCTTTTTGTTGAGGAGGCTTCGGGCTCCCCATGTCCCGGGAGCAGGCGTATGCAGACAAGCGCGCCCATGGATGGCGAAGCGCAGTCGGAGTCGCGTGAGCGGAGGCCTGGAGGGCCGCAGCGAACGTCCAGCGACGGGATATGGGGAGCCCGAAGCCGGCGCCCACAAGTCGGGTACAGACAGGCTGAAGCCCGTCCTACGTGTAGCGGCCGACGATCAGCGAGATGTTCTGGCCGCCGAAGCCGAAACTGTTGGAGAGGGCGCGGTCGCACTTGCCGGCACGGGCCTTGTTCGGCACGTAGTCGAGGTCGCAATTGGGGTCGGGGTTCTCGTAGTTGATCGTCGGTGGCAGCATGCCGTCGCGGATCGCCAGCAGGCACACGATCAGTTCGGTGGCCCCGGCTGCAGCGATCAGGTGGCCCATCATGCTCTTCGTGCTCGAGACGGGAATCTTGTAGGCGTGCTCGCCGAACACCTTCTTGATGGCCAGCGTCTCCACCTTGTCGTTGACGTCGGTGCTCGTTCCATGGGCATTGATGTAGTGGATGTCGTGCACGCCGAGGCCGGCATCCTGGAGGGCGAGATTGATGCAGGACGCCGCTCCCCGACCCTCGGGGTGCGTGTCGGTGATTCGGTAGGCGTCCGCAGTGGAGCCGTAGCCGAGCAACTCGCCGTGGATTTTCGCGCCACGCCTCCTGGCGTGCTCGAGCTCCTCGAGCACGACCATCGCAGCCCCCTCGCCGAGAACGAAACCGTCGCGGTCGTTGTCGAAGGGACGACTGGCCCGCGTCGGCTCGTCGTTCCGCGTGGAGAGGGCCGTGAGCAGGTTGAAGCCCGTGACGCCGAAGGGATGGATCATGCTGTGCGTGCCGCCGGAGAGCATCACGTCGGCCTCGCCGCGGCGGACGAGTTCCACCGCCTCGCCGATCGCCTGGCTGGATGCGGCGCACGCGGTGAGGCAGTTGAGGTTCGGGCCCTGGGCGTCGAACATGCCGGCGAGGTGGCCGGCCGGCATGTTGGGCTCCTGCTCCACCTCCGAGAGCGGATGGAGCGTCTCGAGGCCGAGCTTCGTGAACTTGGCCACGTCGAGCTGCTCGCCCGAGATGGCTGCCATCATCATGCTCGTGAAGGAATCGAAGTCCTGCTGCCCCTCACCGCTCCCGAGGTAGACGCCCAGCCGGGTGGGATCGGCGGGCAGGCCCTTCTCGAGGCCCGCGTCCCGCATCGCCTGCAGGGCCGCCCCGGCCGCAAACTTCGTGTGCCGCCCGCAGAAACTCCAGCGTTTCGGGTCCTCGCCCTCGTCGGCGATGTCCCAGTTGCGGACCTCGGCGGAGATCTTGGTGGGAAACCGCGACGCATCGAAGACGGTCGTGAGCCCCACGCCGGAGGCGCCGGCCATGAGGTTCTTCCAGAGCTCATCCACGCGCACGCCGAGCGGCGTGACGAGCCCCATCCCTGTGATCACCACCCTGCGTCTGCCGACCACGCCTTTCGCTCCCTCCGCCGCGGGCGGCGGAGGCCGCCCGCATCAGCGTTCACCAGTCGGGCCGCGCGAGCGGACGCCCCGCCTCGTCGCGTCCGACATCATAGATGTGCATATGGTCGAGCCACTGCAGGAGCTCGTCGGGCTCGAAGAGCTTCGGCACTCCCTCGCCCGGCTCGAGATGGGCGAAGAACAGCTCCGCCTCCCCCTGCAGCTTCCCGCCCACGGTGCTCGTGACCTTGCACAGCGAGCCGGCCGGCTTGAGGTCGAGAATCGACGCCTCGAAGCGGATCGTATCGCCCGGCACGGCGTCGAAGTGGAATTCCGCGCCGGCCACCTTGGCGAGCACGACCCGCCGGTTGAACTCGATCGCGTCTGCCACGAGCAGGCCGGCCGTCTGTGCCATCCCCTCCACGATCAGCGAGTTCGGCATCAGCGCCGCCCCGGGGAAGTGGTCGTGCATGTGCTCTTCCGCGAGCGACACGTTCTTCACCGCCGTGGCGTGCTTCCCGCGGACGAACTCGTCGAACCGGTCGATCCAGAACCAACGCATGTCAGGACGCCAACTTGCCCTGCACGTAGCGCACCATGTCCTCGACGGTGAGGGTGTTGGCGAAGTTTTGCACGCTCGGATTGGCCTCGAACTTCGTCAGGTCGGCGAATGGCATCCTGACCTTCAGCGCGGCGATGCCCGCCGCATTCACCTTCCCGTTGGTCACGTATTCCGAACTCGACAGCACGTCCTCGGGGAACAGTTCGCCGCGCGGGATCTTGATGCCGAAGGCCTTTTCGAGGCGAAACACGATGTCGAGGAAGTCGATCGACTCGGCTCCGAGGTCGCCCACCATGGTCGCCTCGGGCGAGACCTCGTCGTCGTCGACTCCGAGCGCGTCCACGAGGGCAGCCTTGACCTTTTCAAAAATTTCATCTCGCGACGGCATCGACTGGGCACCTCGAAAATCTGGTGAAAGGGACAATCTTGAACGGGACGGGCGATCTCGACCGCTCGATCATGTGGCTCAAGCGTAATGTCGCCGGCACGAAGTGGAAACCCGAAAACGGCCGGATTCCGCCACCGACGGGGAAAAAGCGGAAAAAATCAGTCGGTCTGCCGTCCTCCGCCGCGGCACCACCCCCGTCAGCGGGCGCAGGCCGCGGCCGCCGCCACCGGCAGCGGCGCGGCGGTGAGCGGGCCCGAAGCGGCCCCGTAGACCATGCGCCGGGGGGAATCGCCTGATCGACCGACGGGATGGATCACCGCCCAAAGTTTCCGCATTTCGGCCCGCACGCGGGCGTCGATCGCCTCGCCGTGCGGCAGGCGGTCGGCGAGGTTGTATCGCTCGAGCACGAGGCGGGCCGTCAGGCTCGTGCGATCGCCTCCCGCCCCCGACACCGTCCCGCTGGCCTTCACTTTGGTCGTCGTCTCGTCCTGCGAGAGCACCTCTGCCGTCACCGTCAGCACCCGGCCCGGCTCGACGAAGTCGCCGTACTTCACGTTCTTCGCCGACCGGAGCACGACGATGCTGTGCGCGAAATCCTCGGCCAGGCGGATCGTCCAGGCGGCCGCCTGCGTCATCGCCTCGAGCATCAGCACTCCGGGCATCACCGGAAAGTGCGGGAAGTGGTCGGCGAGGTACTCCTCGGAGAGCGAGAGCCCCTTGATGGCCGTGATGCTCCTGCCTGGGTCGACGGCGACGACACGATCGAGAAGCGTGAAACGCATGAGGAGAGTCCGTTGCGATGAAGAATGAAGGTGCCGGCCGGCGTGGCCACCTGCCCCCCGGGGGCCTCGAGGCCTGCAGCCCGCGTCGAGCGAGTCCGTGCGAAGGACCGCAGTATATGGGTTCCCCTCCCCCCCACAACCGCCTCGCGCGCCCGCAAGGCCCGATTCCGCGACGCTGCCAACCTGACAGCCGACACGACCCGCAGGGTTTCGCAGGCGGCGGATGCACACGGGGATTTCACGGCGTTTTCCCGAGGGTGCACGCCTGAACATCACCATGGCGCTTTGGCACGCACTTTGCTTTTTCCACTCATGCCACCGACGGGGTGCGATTTCGGCACCGCTGCCGGAGGTGAAATCGTTGTGATTTGTTTTTCGACTCCGTCCACGCGAATGATTCAACGCGTTCCATGGACGGCAGTTCGTGTGTTCAACCCGTTCAAGGAGCCAGCGATGCAGACCTACCGTACGGGCTTCGCGCACCCGCTCGACGAATTGCGCGACGAACTCGATCGTCTCTGGGGCAACCTCGTGGCCGCCCCGCCGCTGCACGGCTGGGGAAGCCGGCCCTCGGCCGCCGCCTTCCCGGCTGTCAACGTCCGCGAGACCGCCGACTCCGTGATCGTCGAGGCGGAGGTTCCCGGCCTCGCCGCCGGCGCAGTCGATGTCGCCGTGACCGGAGACGAGATGGTGCTCAAGGGATCCCGGCCCCGGCCGGAAGATGCCGAGCCCGCCGCCGAGGGGGGCGAGGCGTCGAGGACGCCCGCCGTCACCTGGCACCGCCGTGAGCGCGGAACCGGGAGTTTCGAGCGGCGGCTGACGCTGCCGGTCGCCGTCGATGCGGCGAAGGTCGAGGCGAGGCTCGTCGACGGGGTTCTCACGGTGACCTGCCCAAAGGCCCCCGAGGCACAGCCCCACAAGGTGCAGGTCCGTTCGGCCTGACGCCATTTTTTCACCGTCACCAACACGCGGGAGAACCACATCCATGACCACTGCCACCACCCCTCGGGAAGATTCGCGCGCGACGCCGGTGCAGCCCGAGACCAGGCTCACCTACCAGCCCAACGTCGACATCTGCGACCGTGGGTCGGAGGTGCTCATCGTCGCCGACGTTCCCGGCGCCACCGCGGAGGGGATCGACGTCACGTTCGAGGACGGCGTCCTCTCGATCCACGCCCGGGTGCCGGCCCGTGAACCTTCGGGCCGCGCCGTCCGGCAGGAGTACGGCATCGGCGACTACCGGCGGTCGTTCCGGCTCGGCGACGACTTCGACACGTCGCAGATCGCGGCCGACTACCGGGACGGCGTGCTCACCATCCACGTCCCGCGGCTGGCAGCCGTGCGGCCCCGCAAGGTAGAGGTCCGCCCCGGCTGACGGCGGCCGCGGGCCGCAGAGCGTCAGGTTTCGTTCCGTCGTTTCCCAACCGAGAAGAAAAGGAGACCAACCGATGAGTCTGATTCCTTTTCGCACGAAGCGCACCGGCGGCATGGAGGGAGGCAGCCTCGCCACCCTGGCCGATTTTCGCAACGAGATGAACCGGCTGTTCGAGGGCTTCTTCAGCCGGCCGATGGCGATCCCCTCGGCGTGGTTCGAGACGCCCGAGGCCGGGCAGTGGCTGCCGGCCGTCGACCTCTCGGAGACCGACACGCAGATCCGCGTGCGGGCCGAGCTCCCGGGGATCGATCCCAAGGACGTCGACGTGAGCGTGTCGGGCGACCGCCTCGTGATCGCGGGCGAGAAGAAGTCATGCGCCGAGGAGTCCGGTGAGGGCTGGTCGCACTGCGAGAGCCACTACGGCGCGTTCAGCCGGGCGATCCCGCTGCCCGAGTCGGTCGATCCGGCGAAGGTGACGGCACGCTACGACAAGGGCGTGCTCATGGTGGAACTCACGAAGTCGCCGTCGAGCACGTCGCGCAAAGTGCCTGTGCTCACCAGGTAGCCTGCCGGGGCGG
>RFPF01000089.1 GCA_009926295.1 Planctomycetia bacterium | reverse complement strand
GTACCTCGACGCCAACCTGCTCGCGGCCGTCGAGATCACGCAGGCGGTGGCCGACGACGTGGCAGAGGCACGCGGGCATCTCGTGTACATCGGCAGCCTCGCAGGCAAGATCGTGATGCCCTTCATGGGGCCATACAGCGTGGCCAAGTCGGCGCTCGCGGCCTACGTCGACGCCGTGCGGCTCGAACTCGCGCCGCGTGGCGTCCACGTGCTGCTCGTCTCGCCGGGCCCGATCCGGCGCGCGGCCGACGATCCCGCCGCCGACAGCGCCGCCAGCCGCTACGCCGCGGAGGCCGCGGCCGCCGGCCTGCCTCCCGAAGCGGCCGTGCCCGGGGGCACGACGAGCCTCCGGCAGCTCGACCCCGATGCGCTCGCAGCGCAGATCCTCGCCGCGTGCGCGCGGCGTACGAGCGAAGTCGTGCTTCCGCGAAGGGTGAGCCTGATCGCGGGCCTCATCGAATGGTTTCCCGATGCCGGCCGCCGGCTGCTCGCCCGGCTCACGACCCGCCGCTAGACCGCGACTCCTCTCACCGGAGCACCCCACCGCCATGGCCACCGACGAGCAGCCGGCATGCTGCGCCTCCCACCGTCCCGCCGCCGTGGCCGGCCCCGTCCGCATGGATGCGATCTACACCTGCCCCATGCACCCGGAGATCGAACAGATCGGCCCCGGTGCGTGCCCGAAGTGCGGCATGGATCTCGAGCCGAAGACGATCCAGGCGGAAACGGGCGACGACGACCCGGAGCTTCGGGCCATGGCCCGAAGGTTGTGGATCGCCGCCGCGCTCACGCTGCCCGTGTTCCTCCTGTCGATGCTGCCGATGGCCGGCGTGCCGGTGGACCGCATGCTGGGCCGGACGGCGAGCCACTGGCTGCAGCTGCTCCTCGCCACGCCCGTCGTGCTCCATGCCGGCTGGCCGTTCTTCGCCCGCGGGGCGAGATCGTTGGTCACGGGCCACCTCAACATGTTCACGCTCATTGCCATCGGTACGGGCGCGGCCTATTTCTCCAGCATCGTGGCGGTGCTCTTTCCGGAGGTCATTCCGCACCAGTTCCGGCACGACGGCGGCGTGCCGGTCTACTTCGAGGCTGCGGCCGTGATCATCACGCTCGTGCTGCTCGGACAATGGCTGGAGCTGAAGGCCCGGCACCGCACCGGCGCCGCCATCCGCGAGCTCCTGTCGCTCGCGCCGCCGCTGGCCCGGGTGGTGCGGAACGGCCAGGAGTCGGAGGTGCCGCTGGCCGAGGTGCACGTCGGGGACATCCTCCGGGTGCGACCGGGCGAGAAGGTTCCCGTCGACGGGCGGCTCACCGAGGGGGAGAGCTCGGTCGAGGAGGCGATGATCACCGGCGAGCCGATGCCGGTGGAAAAACGCGTCGGTGACGCGGTGATCGCCGGCACGCTCAACCAGACGGGCGGGTTTCTGATGGTCGCCGACAAGGTGGGCCAGGACACGATGCTCTCCCGGATCATCGGGATGGTGGCCGAGGCCCAAAGGAGCCGGGCCCCGATCCAGCAGCTCGCCGATGCGGTCGCGGGCTCCTTCGTGCCGGCCGTGCTCGTGATCGCGGCCCTCACGTTCCTCGTGTGGGCGATCGCGGCGCCGGAGCAGCCGCCCCTCGCGTGGGCGCTCGTGAACGCGATCGCGGTGCTCATCATCGCCTGCCCCTGCGCGCTCGGGCTGGCGACGCCGATGTCGATCATGGTGGGCATCGGCCGGGGCGCCCGCGAGGGCGTCCTCGTGAAGAGCGCCGAGGTGCTCGAGCGGCTGGAGAAGGTCGACACGGTCGTCGTCGACAAGACGGGGACGCTCACGGCCGGCCGGCCCTCGCTCACCGAATGCACCGCGGTCGGCCCGGTCTCGGAGGCGGAAGTCCTCCGGGTCGCGGCCGGCGTCGAGCAGAACAGCGAGCATCCGCTCGCCCGGGCGGTCGTGGCGGGGGCCAGGGAGCGGGGCCTGCCGCTGCCACTGGCGAGCGGGTTCGGCTCGGTGACCGGCGGCGGCGCCCGCGGCACCGTCGATGGGAGGGAGGTGCTGGTGGGCAGGCGCGGGTGGCTCGCGGAGCGTGGCGTCGCCGAACTCGACCGGCTCGACGAGCAGGCCGACGCGCTCGAGCGGCAGGGCCGGACGGTGATGCGGGTCGCGGTGGAGGGCCGGCTCGCCGGCATGATCGCCGTCTCCGATCCGATCAAGGAGTCGGCGGCCGACGCGGTTCGCAGCCTGCATGCCATGGGCCTCAGGCTGATCATGCTCACGGGCGACAGCGAGCGGACGGCCCGCACCGTGGCCGAGGCGCTGGGGATCGACGAGTTCCGCGCGGGGGTGGATCCCGAGGGAAAACATGCGCTCGTCAGGCAGCTCGAGGCCGAGGGCCGCCGCGTGGCGATGGCCGGCGACGGCATCAACGACGCGCCGGCCCTGGCCGAGGCCGACGTGGGCATCGCCATGGGCACCGGCACCGACGCCGCGATGGAGTCGGCCGGGATCACGCTCGTGAAGGGCGACCTGCGGGGCATCGTCAAGGCGATCGAACTCAGCCGCGGCACCATGCGGAACATCCGGCAGAACCTGTTCTTCGCGCTGGCCTACAACGCGGTCTGCGTGCCGCTCGCCGCGGGCGTGCTCTATCCGCTGTCGAGCCACCTGCTGCTCAACCCGATGGTCGCCGCGGCGGCGATGAGCCTCAGCTCGTTGTCGGTCGTCGCCAACGCGCTGCGGCTCAAATCGATGAAGCTGGGCTCGTGGGCGTGACGCCGTTGACCTTCTTGTTCGACGGCAGTTCACCGGCGAGGCCATCGGCCTGGAAGCCGAACGAGATCTCCGCTCCGGCGGCGATCGTGCCGTTCCAGTCGGCATTTCGGATCACGTAGTGCGTGCCGACGTGGCTCACGATCACCGCGTTCCAGATGTTCACGATGTTCGCCTTCAGGTCGAACTCCATCGTCCAGCCCTTGATGGCCGTCGTGCCCGTGTTCTTGAGGGTCATGTTCCCCGTGAACCCGGTGCCCCAGCCGCTCGCCTGGGCGTAGGTGGCCACGACCGGGCCGGTGGGCGCGGGGGTTGGTGTCGGAGTCGGCGTCGGGGTGGGAGTTGGTGTCGGAGCGGGCGTGGGCGTCGCGGTGTCGTCGTCCACGATCGTGCCCGTGGCGGACGCCTTCGCGAGCGCGGCGTTCGTCGCGGCGGAAAGGTTGACGGCAAACGTTTCCGTCGGCTCCGCGGCGGAGTCGCGGGCGACGAGCACGGTGACCGTCTTCTGCGTCTCACCCGGGGCGAACGTGAGGGTGCCCGACGCGCTCGTGTAGTCGCTGCCCGAAAGGGCCGTACCGTTGGCCGTTGCATACTGCACGGTCACCGGCGTGGTGCTCGCCGCGGAGAGCGACACGGTGAACGTGGCGGGGGTCGTCGTGACCGTGCCACCCGTCCCCGACACCGTCGGGAACTGGAACTCGACCGCCTTGAGCGGATCGACCTTCGCCGTGTTCACCGTCTTCCAGTCGTCGGCGAGGATCCCGCCGGTGTCGCCCGAATTGGGATTCCACGACCAGTAGGTCCAGCTCACGCCCTGCTGGCCCGCCTTCAGGTCGATCGAGCCGTTGCCGTCGAGATCGCCCTTGAGGTAGTTCACCATCCTGTCATACCACGCCTGGTCGCTGGCGGTCGCGAGTTTGCTCCCGAATTCGCCGAGCAGCACCGGCGCCGTGCCGGTGCGGAACAGATAGCCCCAGTTCCTGTCCCACACGCCCGGCAGGTTGGCCGGATAGGTCGGATCGCTGAAGTAGCTCTGGGCATACACGCTCGCCGGGTAGTCGTGGGCCGAGTAGACGAGCCGGCCGGCGGTGGAGAGCCGCACCGGCGCCGCACCGGCATTCGACAGGTTGCCGCCCCACCAGTAGCTCCCGGCCGACGTGGTCTCGATGCCCTCCACGATCACGAGCAGGTTCGGATTCGCGGCGAGCACGGCGTTGCCCCCGCGCTCCGCCGCCAGCCGCCAGTCGTTCACCCCGCCGTCGCCCCACGTGGCCGCGCCGTGCGGCTCGTTGTGAAGGTCGATGCCGATCACGGTCGCATTGCCTGCGTAGCGGCCGGCCAGCATCGAGAGGTTTTTGATCCAGGTCGTCTCCGGATAGGCGGCCGTGTACCACAGTCCCGAGGCATTGGCGCTATTGCCTGCGTCGGAGCGATGGTGGTCGAGGATGATCCGCAGGCCGATCTGGCCCGCGTAGGACACGATCGTGTCCATGATCGCGAGGCCGCTCTTGCCCACGAGGTCGGCGTTCTTCGAAAAGTCGATGCCGTTGGGCGTGCTCGCCGCGTCGAAGAGCTGGTCGCTGTAGGGGAGCCGGATGGTGTTGAAGCCGAGCGACTTCATCTGGTCCATCATCTCCCGGTAGCCCCGTGCCCAGAGACCGTGCGGCGCGAAGTTGCTCGTCTCGAACCCGAACCAGTTCACGCCGGCGATCCTCACGGCGTTGTTGGCGGCGTCGAGGATCTGGCTGCCCGAGGTGCGGAAATACCCCGCGGCCGCCTGTGGGTTGCCCTCGACCACGGAGACGTCGCCGATCGTGAGCGTCGGCAGCGGTGCGGGCGGCGCGACGGGAGGCGTGACTGGGTTGTTGGCCCCGGTGATGGCCGGGTCGCTGCCGTAGTCGCCCCACGCGAGGCTGAAGCCGCCGGCCGGCTGCGTGGGCAGCCCGGAATGGTTCACCGACTGCTGCCCGGCGGGGCCCGGGTTGTCGCGGTTGATCGACCACATGCCGATCATGCCGAGCCCCTTGGCCCGGGCGAAGATCTCGAGCCGGTCGGCATCCTGGAGCGTGAACACCTCGCTCGCCACGTCGTTGACTCCGAGCATCGGCGTGACGCCGAGCTGGTTCCAGCCGAAGGTCTGCCCCTGGGAGGCGAAGAGCGAGGTCAGCTGCGCGAACGTGGCGTTGGCGGCGTCGATCGCATACTCGCCCATCGACTTGGCCTGCGGCGGGGCGGCGGTGTCGCCGTAGTCCATCGCCATCACGTTGACGCCGTCCACCTTCACACCGGCCACCAGCGCCGCCTTGACGACGCTCAGGCCGTCGGCCGTGAGCCCCTGCGGCAGCACCGGGAGCGTGAGCCACACGCCGAGGTTCGGCCGCGTCTTCTGCACGAGCGCGATGGCGTCCATCTGCATCTTGATCGTGGCCGGCTCGGCGACCGCAGCCCCCTCGATGTCGAAGTCGAGCTTCGTGAGCTTGAGCGCGTCCACCGCGTTGCCGTAGGCCGTGGCCAGCGCCGCTGTGCCGAGGCCCTTCTGGGCGTAGTACTGCGCCAACGACTGCCCCGCGGCCCCGCCAAGCGACACCATCACGTCGCCCCCGGCCGCCCGCAGGGCGTTGATCTCGCCACGGATCGCCGCGGCCTGCTCGTTGGTGCTGTCGAGCGTGAGCACGTCGTAGCCACCCCACGCCAGCTTGCCGCCGGGGCTGGCCTGCATGAAGCCCAGCGTGAACAGGCCGACCCCGTATTGCCGCGCGAGGCCGTCGAGATCGGGCACGGGGTAGAGCCCCATGTCGACGTACGGAGCGAAGAACTGCTCCTTCCACAGATCGGCGGCGACCGGCGGGTTGATCGCGACGGGCGCGGGTGTCGGGGAAGGCGTCGGCGCCGGTGAGGGTGTCGGGCTGGGCGCGGGCGCGGCGGCCGCCCCGGAGAGGACGAGGCTCGTGGGCGCGTCGGTGCCCGAGCCGGCGGTGAAGCCGACGCCTTGGCGGGCGCCGACGGCGAGCGTGCGGTTCCAGTCGAGGCCCTTGATCACGTACTGGGAGCCGGTGTGGCTCACGATCTGGGCGTTCCAGATGCTGTTGATCGTGCGGTTGTAGTTGAACGTGACCTGCCAGTCGGAAAGCGTGGCGGCCGTGTCGTTGGTCACGGTCAGCTGGCCCTCGAGCCCGGAGCCCCAGTCGTTCACGGTGGCGTAGCCGACCGAAAACGCGAGGCGGTTTTCGAGCTGGTCGAAGGCGACGATCGGCGGGCGACGGCGGGCCGACGTGTCGCGGGCATTCGGGCCAAAACGCCAAAAGCGCATGTTCATGGGAGCACCTCGTGATGATGGTGTGGCCGGACGTGGCCGAGGATCGGACCGGGACGACGAGAGTCGTCGAAAAGACGCGCCGCAGGGGCATGCCACGCATGCCCCGCATCGTCATGAGCCCGGCGATCCGCCCCTGAAGCGATCGACGTGGAGCCGCGTGATGACCTCCCCGCTCCGTGCGAATTCTTCGCGACGCGCGTGCGAAAGGCAAGGAGCCGGCGCAGCGACCGCCGCGGTCGTCACGGTGCGCGTGGCCGCCGACACCGCACCGCGACGAGGGCCGCGACGGCCAGGATCCAGGCGGAGGGCTCCGGCACCGCGACGACGTTCACGAAGTGCGAGGCCGGCAGGTACTGGCCGGAGAAGTTCGTGCCCCCGGCCGTGGCGTCGTACTCGATCCGCCAGAGCTGGGCACCCACGGAAAAGGTGCCGCCGTTGGCGAGCGACTCACCGGCCCGGCTCAGGAGCCCGCCGTTCCAGCTTCCCGTGTAGTTGATCAGCGACACGGTCGTGCCGTCGGCGAATGCCAGCGGACTCGCCGCGAGGTCGGTGAGCGAGAGCCCGACGGTGCCCGAGAGGGAGAGGTTTCCGGCGACGCGCAGCAGGTCGGCCGCGACCGGGCCGGACGAGTTGAGCTCGGCGGAAAAGGCCGACCCGTTCGAGAACGTCGCGGCGCCGATGGTGAGCACGCCGATGCCGTCCCCGGGAGTGAGGATGCTGCCGGAGCCCGCGGCCACCGGCCCCACGACCCTCGACGCCGGCACCCTCCTCGTGAACGGCGGCCTGGGGGTGACGCCCGTGGCGGTGAACGCGGGCGTCGAGGGTCGTGGGGCCGGTATAGCTGCTCGTTCCCGTGAAGCGGAGCGTGGCGGCGCCCGCCACCGCGAGCGAGCCGGTCCCGCTGATGCTCGCGGCCACCGTGCCGGAACCGGTGCGGTTGAAGACGATCGCGCCTGAGTTGACGAGGTCGGTGGCGAGGCCGCCCGACGTCGTGCCCGAGCCGATGTGCAGAGTTCCGCCGGCGGCGAGGGTGATCGTGCCGCCGGAACCCTTCGCGAGCGTGCCACCGACGACGACCACGCCCCCGGAGCCACCGCTCCCCGAGATGGCCAGCGTTCCGGTGCCGGAGGTGCCGACGTTTACGTTGGCGGAGGTGGTCCATGTACCGCCCTTGACGATGACGCTGCCCGCGGCCGTCGCGTTGGACCCGACGTACGCAGTGACGCTCGAGACGTTGCCTCCGGCGATCGTGAGCGTGCCGGTGCCGCCGCTGCCGCCCACGGCTCCGCCCACGTAGAGCGTGCCGCGGTTGGTCCAGCTTCCGCCGCTCACCGTGGCCGTTCCGACGGCGCCCGAGGCGAAGCCGAGGTAGCCGTTGGCGTTGGTGACGAGGCCGCCCGAGACGTCGAGCACGCCGGTGCCCGAGTATCCGAGGTAGAGGATCCGGCCCGCTGCACCGGCCGCGCTGGCCCACGTGCCGCCGGTGACGGTGGCCGCGCCGAAGCTTCCGGCCCCGAACCCGAGGAACCCGAGTCCGTTCCTCACGGTGCCGCCCGTGACCGACAGTGTGCCCGTGCCCGTCGCGCCCACGATCAGCGCGTTGGTTCCCGTAGCACCGATGTCGAGCCCCCCGTTCGCCGCCGCGGCGGTCATGTCGAAACGCGCGGTGCCGGAGGCGAGCCCGGTGAGGATGAACGTCCCGGTGTTGGTGAGCGCCAGGCGACCGGTGCCCGTGAGTGACTGGCTCATCGTGAGCGCCGTCGTCTGGTTGAACTGCAGCACGCCGTCGGCCTGGACGGGGCCGCCGACGCTCGCACCGGCGTCGAGAACGACGGTGTCGCCGGCCGCGATCGTGCCGCCCGCCCATGCCCCGGTGTAGGTCGTCGTCGCCGCCCGCGCGGTCCGGTGGAAGCCCATCGCCACGGCCAGCAGGCTTGCCACGAGCAGAAGGCGCTGTCGAGTCATGGCGTCGTCGTGCAACGGCTTCGTGGCGGGGCGTCGTGGGAAGCTGATGGACCGCGGCAGACTACCCCGAGCCACCCTGGGATTCCACGAACGGGCGCGGGCAGCCACCGTCTCCCCCCATGTGCGGGGCCTGCCCCGGGCAGCAGCGTTTCAACCTACCGCGCGTTGTCGTATAAAAGCCGAACTTTCGACCGGCGGCGCGGAGTGACGAGGATGCGATGCTGTGAGAAGTCACCCACCCGGCGGCCCCTCGCACACGGGCTCGGCCGGCACGGGCCGCGGGCGGGGTTCTCCCTCGTCGAGATCCTCGTCGTCGTCGCAATCATCGCCGCGCTCGTCGCGGTGCTCTTGCCCGGCGTGCAGACGGCCCGCGAGGCGGCCCGCCGCTCGCAGTGCGGCAACAACCTCCGGCAGATCGGCATCGGCCTGCACAACTTTCACGCCGCGCGCGACTGCTTCCCCGCGAACCTCTCGGCGGGAACGATCCGCCATCACTGGTGCGCCCAGATCCTGCCCTATCTCGAGGAGAATCCACTGGCCGGGATGTACGACTACACCGTTCGCTTCGACGACGCGAAGAACCTGCAGGCCGTGCAGACGCCGCTCGGCTTCATGGGCTGCCCATCGACGCCCGGGGGCCCGCGGCAGCATCCGCGATTCAAGACCGCGAGCCCGGCGTGGAGCGCGGCCGCCGCCGACTACGCGATCTCCGACGGGCCGAGCGCGGCCCTCTGGAACGATCCGGCCGTGGTCTCGTATCCGAGGCCCAGCAGCTGGGAGGGATTCCTCAAGGGTGCGACCACGCCGGGAGCGCGGGGCCGCCGGCTGCGCGACGTCACCGACGGCGCGGCGAAGAGCATCGCCGTGTTCGAATCGGCGGGGCGGCCGCAGGTGTGGGCGTTCCGCGGGCTGGTTCCGGATTCCGGACTGTTCACCTCGAGCCCCGTGAGCACGAGGTATGCGTCGCTGTGCGGCTGGGCAGACACCAACCAGGTCGCGGCCCGGGGATTCTGGCTCGATTCCTCCCAGGCCGATCCCGCCAATCAATACAGGTCGCCCGGGCCGACGCTGATCAACGGCAGCAACAACTTCGGCATCTACGCCTTCCATCCGGCCGGCGCCAACGCCCTGTTCGTCGACGGCTCCACCCGTTTCATCGACGCGCATGCCTCGGCCGACGCCGTGGCCGCCCAGCTCACGATCCAGGCGGCCGACGCCGTGGCCGAACGCTGATGCCGCGGAGCGAGGTCATGAGAGATCGACGGTGCCCCGAGCCCGGTTCGCGTCCCGCACGGTGGCGGATCGCCGCCGGAGTCGTCGTCGCCGCAGCCTGCCTGCTGACCGGCTTCGCCACCGCCGCGGAAGGGCCGCGTCGGACGACGAAGAATGCCGCCCGACCGGAGCGAGCTCCGGCGGCACGGGCCGAGGCGGCGCGGGAACTTCGCGCCGCCTACCGTCGCGAGCCGTCCGCTTGGCCGGCGCCCCATGTCGACCCGGGAGTCGAGTGGCGGGAGATCGGCCTCCTGCCGCACGTGGTGCATCCCGAGGACAATCCGTTCAACGCCGCCAAGGCGGAACTCGGCCGGCTCCTCTTCTTCGACGCCCGCCTCTCCGCCAACGGCACGATGGCCTGCGTTTCCTGCCACGAGCCGAATCTGGGCTGGGCCGACGGTCGGGCGGTCAGCCAGCCGCACGGCCGCTCACCCGACCGGAACACGCCGACGATCCGCAACGCGGTGTTCCAACCGCACCTGTTCTGGGATGGCCGGGCCGCCAGCCTCGAGAAGCAGGTGGAGGACGCGCTCACCAATCCCGAGGAAATGGCGGCCGACCGGGCCGAGGTCGTCCGCATCCTCTCCGGGAGCCCGGGCTACCGGAAGCTCTTCGAGGAGGCGTTCGCGGGCCGCCCCGTCACGTTCGCGGCGGTGGTCGACGCGGTGGCGTGCTTCGAACGCACCGTCGTGTCCGGGCGGTCGCGGTTCGATCGCTTCATGCGCGGCGACGAGGCGGCGCTGTCCGACGGCGAGATCCTCGGGCTCGATCTCTTCCGCCGCGACGCGCGCTGCATGAATTGCCACCATGGTCCGACGTTCAGCGACGGCCGCTTCCACGACCTCGGCCTGAGCTTCTATGGGCGGAGCAACGAGGATCTCGGCCGGCATGCCGTCACCGGCGCAGCGGACGATCGGGGCCGCTTCCGCACTCCGACGCTGCGCGACGTCACCAGCACCACCCCGCTCATGCACACCGGGATGTTCGAGCTCCCGGGAGTCCTCAACATGTACAACGCGGGAATGGTCACGCTCAAACGGCAGTCCTACGAGCTGGCCGACGCGAGCGTGCCGGTGAAGTCTCCCCTGCTGAAGCCGCTCGGGCTCAACCGCCAGGATCTCGCCGATCTCGCGGCATTTCTCGCGACGCTCGAGGAGCCACGGCAACGCGTCATCCCGCCCCCGCTGCCACCGCTCGCCGACGACGACGGCGTCAGCGGGCGTGAACCGCGGCCCGCC